>JAUILM010000826.1 GCA_030432855.1 Bacteroidia bacterium | reverse complement strand
TGAGACTTCCAGATTTGGTATTTGGGCCAGGGAAGTCTGGTGAAAAGCTAGCGATAACCATAGGATTGCCAAACCATATTTTAGGCAGTAGTTCATCGCCACAAAATAGATAAAAAAGGAGAAGGTATACGACCTTCATTATGTGGTATGTGGAACCCAACTCAGACTCTGATTGAGGTGTGACTCACAAACCTGCAGGATAGCCATGCATTTTTTTTGTAGTATCATCGTTATAATATGAAGAAGTTATGCTCATGAAACCCTATGTCTACATCACAATTCTTGTTTTAGTCAGTCAGTTGATCAGCGCTCAAGAGGTACCAATACTAAGTTATGGCGTGGATGATGATGGTGCCGCTCAGCTCGAAGTGCCTTCAGACACTGCATTTTATTATGTGCTCTATGGGCGATTTGATGAGTCGCGAAGTGAGCGACCTTTATCGATGATGATGGGTGAGGATAGCATTACCACCCTGATAGATCGGTTATCGGCTTTTCCTCAGTCCAACTATCGTGTGGAGCAATTCTCGATCGATGACCCAGATGATATTGATAACGACGGTATAGATGATGTTTTCGAGTTATTAAATCCCACAACCCATAGTCCCTTGAATGCGGCACCTGCTGTAGTTTTCAATGAAGGTGTTGTAAGTGTTCCCAATGCCGACACCTTCGATATCATGACATACAAACGGACCGGTGAATTATATGATGATAGGTTAAAAGATCTGGAATTTGTAAAATTTTACATGTACGATGTACACACAGACAATCCCAAAGTGTACTTCATAAATACAGAACAGTATCCTATTCACGGTGATTTTGCAACGGCAGTGGGTCTTTCCGCAGCAGATGGAGGAAGTGAAATCAGCACACTGCGTGGTCAGATAGTATTTAATCCTAACACCATTGCTGCCAATGGAAAGCCGGGAGTGTACAATTTTGAATTTCAACCACGCGATGCTATACCCTTTGCCCAGGTTGAAATAGCGCACGAGCTCCTGGCGGTAAATATGCCATTTCTGAGAAATAATCTATCTTATCTGGTACTCAAATCCCATGCGTATCCTAAATACCTTGAGGAAAAAGAGTTGTATGATAATTCTCGGATACCAATCCTCCAGGAGGATGAGATCTTTGGCGATGTTGACTACCTGGCACTCAATGTCGGATCAGGTTATGGATTATTACGTGACCTGGGTGCGGACGAACGACCGAATCCCAGGGATGTGGTCATTTATGAATCACTGCCCAATGAATTACCCAGGGTGGGGGGTATTATCACTACCGTTATTCAGACCCCCTTGTCACATGTGAATCTGCGAGCTATTCAGGATAATGTCCCCAACGCTTTTATCAGAAATGCGCTGGAAAATGATAGCATAGAGGCATTGATCGATAACTATGTATATTATGAGGTGGCACCGGATAAATTCAAAATTCGCTTGGCGAGTCAGGCAGAAATTGAAGCCCATTACGAAGATCTTCGGCCGGTCGGGGAGCCTACCCTAATGCGAGATCTTTCCCAGACCGAAATTCTGCCTCTTGATGATATTTCTTTTGATCAATCCAGCAGCTTTGGCGTCAAATGTGCCAACCTGGCGGCCATGCGAAAATTTGGCTTTCCCGAAGGAGTCATTCCCAATGGATTTGGGGTGCCCTTTTACTTTTATGATGAGTTTATGAAATACAATGGCTTCTATGATGAAGCCAGAGAAATGCTCGATGATCCCACTTTTAAAAATAGCTTTCAGGTTCAAGATGATGCATTAAAGGCTTTTAGGGATAAAATTGAGGAGGGTGATATGCCTGAATGGATGCTAGATGCTCTGGCTGAAATGCAAAATAAATTTCCTGAAGGAACAGGAATAAGGTGTAGATCAAGTACCAACAACGAAGACCTTCCCGGCTTTAATGGTGCCGGATTATATGACTCCAAAACACAACATATCGATGAAGGACATATTTCCAAATCCGTCAAGGAAGTGTATGCCAGCATGTGGAACTTCAGAGCGTTTGATCAACGAGAATTCTATCGGATTGACCACCTTATGGCGGCAATGGGTGTATTGGTTCATCCGCACTTTCATGAAGAAGAAGCCAATGGAGTGGGAGTGACTTTCGATCCATTTTATGGATCAGAAAATACATTTTATATAAATACTCAGGTCGAAGAATCACTTGTCACAAATCCCGATGATCAGGCTATTGCTGAGGAAATTTTACTACACAAGGACAAAGAAGGAGCTGATGGGTTTACACTCGTTCGAGTTTCCAATCAGGCTATTGCTGGTGAGCTCGTTCTTTCCGTTGATTATCAAGACGAGCTCCGTGGATATATGCAGGTCATTGAGGACGAATTTCGCAAGTTGTATCATGCCCAGGACGACGAGGAATTTGCGATCGATATAGAATATAAGGTAGATAGCGCCAGTCTTCTCGTCATCAAGCAGGCACGTCCCTGGGTGGGAGGCCGATTGTATACTTCTACACATAATCCAGCACAGAAATATACGAGCCTTAAGGTTTTAGCAAGTCCTAATCCTTTTCAACACGGTACCAATATTCAGTTCTCCCTACCAGCTCTTGCCAACGTACAGGTGGTGATATATAATTCGGAAGGCTCACTCATTAAGGAGCTGGTTAATGCACAGTTACCCGCAGGAAATCACAATATTGCCTGGAATGGAACATCAGTAACGGCAGCACCTGCAGGTATGTACTTCTGCCAGGTTCGAATTCGATCTGATAATAAGTTGGCAGGAAATGTGGTGCCCATCCTTAAATATTAGAGAGATAGAAAAGTCCAACCGATTCTAAAATGTGCTAGCTAAGCATGTACTCACAGGCAGAAGTATCAATCATCAATTCGATTGTACTTTTTTAAGATTTCTATGAGCCTCTCCTCGGGGCACT
>JAUILM010000825.1 GCA_030432855.1 Bacteroidia bacterium | reverse complement strand
ATCGATCTAAATACCATCAAAGGAGCGGGAGCGGCAGGTGGCGTAGGTGGAGGCATGGTAGCTTTTTTTGGGGCAAATCTCGTAAGTGGTATTGATTACCTTATCCAAAGACTTGCCGTAAAGAACGCTATGCAGGAAGCTGATCTAGTCATCACCGGTGAAGGCAAAATTGATCATCAAACGCTTAGTGGGAAACTCATCTCCGGTCTCGTCAGGATTGCTGATGACCTACAGAAACCGGTGATTGGGATTTGTGGAAGTCTGGAGCTTTCAAATGACGAGGTCGAAGCGTTAGGGCTAAGTGCGGCCTTCTCCATTCAACGTCGTTGCAATACATGGGAGGTAGCTCGGGAAAACACAATCCAGGACCTGACATCAATGGCCTATCAAATCGGTGGACTTGCAAAAACTTTGATCAGATGAAGAATGATGGAGTAGCTGATCTCTTGATCAAAGCCATTGAGAAGATTATTCGGAGTGAAGATGCATATAAGGCTCGGATTAGTGCATCTTATGAGCTTCTGGTCAATCTCTGTAAATATGCCATCAGGGATACGGGTATTCAGTTTCACACAGTTTTCAGCATCATTGCCTATGCAGGTCATCAATACAATCTGCCTGGCAGATTATTATATAACATCCACCGATTTCGGAAACTTGCAGAGCAAAAAAGTCCCACTGAGACGGAGGAGAGTATATATCGTTTGGGGCTGAAAGTTCTCTCGGATCTGTCACGGCTCATCTTTCAGGCCGTACCCACACCTACTATACTTTCTGAAATACCCGGTGATAAGGTGTACCTGCATCGTGAAGCTTCTATCGTGAAGTATGAAAGATATCTACGTGCTCTATTTATCGAGCACGATCCTGATCAGGAGTTATTTACTGCCATATTAAGGAAGCAGCCGGATGAAAAAGTAATGGTCCGTTACAATCTGCCGGGAAGAAATGAGCTTTTTACAGAGTCTATCCGATTGATAGGACATAATCTGCAATTGCCTCTGGAAGTAAACCTCATCGACGTGGAGGTCGATGATCAGGGTGAATATCTTCCTAAAGGCATCATTATGGAGCCTGACTTTCTGGTGGATATCACCTCCATTGCTGAGTGCTTTAAGGACTATGGGGTAAGTCCGGGGTCCTATTTGGTGCGGAAATTTGTCCCTGTAATTGCTAATAAATACCTGATGCTGGGTAACATCGCCAACTTCTTCCTGGACGAGATCATGGCAAACCCTGACGTGACATTCAAATCATTAATAAACAGAGTTTTTACGCTGAATCCCCTGGCCTTTTCGTTATTTGATGATGCTACTTCCCGTGAAATTGTACAGAAGGCCCAGAAGCATTTTAACGGACTGAAAACAGTAGTGCACCGTAGTTTCGGAAAAGTAGGGATTAAAATAGAAGATTGTTTCCTGGAGCCTACCTTCTACTCGGAACAATATGGTATTCAGGGGCGTCTGGATGTATTGCACGATAATCCGGACATTGAGGATGATGCAGCCATTGTCGAGCTAAAATCAGGCATGCCCTTCAAACCCAATTCGTATGGCCTCAGCTATAGTCATTATGTGCAGACACTTTTATATGATCTGTTGATCCGATCCAGTTCTGAGGAAAAGCTTAAGCCTACCAATTATATATTATACTCAGGCAAGGACGAGGATCACCTGCGTTTCGCTCCAGCGGTTCGTTCACAGCAATATGAAGCATTGGCGGTCCGAAATGAGTTGCTAGCATTAGATTTCGAACTTGGTAATCTTGATCGGTACCTGGAGAGTCCTCAATCATTCACGGTTTTTCTGCGAGGTGAAGTGTCCAAAGCTATGGGATTTACCAAGCGAGATCTTGAGCTACTGGTCGATCAGTACGATAATCTCAGTAGTATTGAGCAGAAATATTTCCTGGCCATGGCCGCCATGACGGCACGTGAACATCATTTGGCAAAAACTGGTGTAGAAGGTAGCAATCGAAATAATGGACAGGCAGCGCTATGGATTAACTCCGTAAATGAAAAGGAGGACCAATTCAGTTTGATCAGTTTCCTCACTATTGTAGAAAATCGGACATCTGAGAATGAGCCTGTCATCATTTTACAGCGATCAGAAAAAAGTAATGATCTGGCAAATTTTCGACAGGGTGACCTGGCGCTACTCTATCCGGTCATTGAAAATAAATCGCCTCTTTCCAGTCAGCTATTTAAAGGCTCAATAGTTCAAATATCAGCCGATACGGTCTCGGTAAGATTACGGGCCAAGCAATTTAATGATACGGTATTTCAACAACATCCATATTGGAACATTGAGCATGACATGCTGGATAGTTCTTTCAATGCTTCTTACAGGGCATTGTTCACCTTCAGTAAATTTGACCTAAGTAAGCGCCAGAAGTTTCTGACCATAAAACCTCCAGGTCCGGGAAGTGAGTGTGCCTGGTCGGAGGATCCTGGCTTGACGCTGGAACAGAACAGAATTATGGGGAAGATCTTGTCTAGTACAGACTACTTCCTGCTCTGGGGCCCACCGGGTACAGGCAAAACCAGTGTGATGCTTAAGACCCTTGTCGGGCACCTACTCAACAACACGGACGAAGAGGTGATGGTACTGGCGTATACTAACCGCGCTGTAGATGAGATTTGCTGCGCCATACATGAGATAGAAGGAGGCCCTGAATCCTATCTGAGGATCGGCTCTCGCTATTCAACAGATGCACGCTATGTGGATCAATTACTTGTGGAGCAGATGAAAGGCATCAAACGCAGGGAAGACCTCAGACAACTCATCGCTGACCATCGGATTATCGTAGGTACGGTATCTTCGGTGATGGGTAAACCCGAGCTATTCACCTTAAAGTCTTTTGATCGCTTGATTGTCGATGAGGCTACGCAAATCCTTGAGCCTATGATGGCAGGAC
>JAUILM010000038.1 GCA_030432855.1 Bacteroidia bacterium | reverse complement strand
ACGGGCTGATAGCACTTCTGCCTCTAAATATCGGTTCATAAGAAGATGTGCGTGATTTCGATATTCAACCTGGTTTTTTAGCTTTTTGTAATAAATGTCAGCGGACAATTTCCAGATTCCTTTCGGATCAAATCGCTGTATTCCGACAGCTATCTGATCGGCAATTTGAGGTTTTGCCTGTGAACTGGCGGGAATCCAGATATCAAATACATTGAAAGATAGACTGGCATTGGACAAAAGATGAAAATACTGGCGGGTTCGTTGATAATTTAACGTGAGAGATGAGCGATGTCCCACACGATAATTAAAATTGATACGGGGTTCCAATCCACCAAAAGTTTGATAAATCCTTCCCTTCGGCAGATCCTGCAGATCTTGAATACCATTGTTAGTGAAAAGGATACGCTCACCTGTTCCAATCAATTGGAAGAATGAAGCATGCAGTCCATAAGAGGCCGAAATTTTATTATTAATGGTAAAATCATCTCCGATAAAGAGTCTATGCTCCAGGGATTTGGATGTAGGAACTGCCTGGACATTGGGGATGTCTTCTTCTGAAAATCCCGGCCTTAAATGATGCAGTGTGGAGTGTAGTCCAAAATATACTTTATGCTTTTGATTTGGATACCAATTGAATTCATGTTTTAGTCCGATGTCTTCAATGGCCGAATTCCAATTGACGTTGGAGTTGGAACGGGAAAGATCAATTCGGTACGTATACTTACTATATAGAAGTGTCGTGTTAGAAAATAGCTTGTTGCCATAAAGATGGTTCCATCGTACGGAGGTCGTCGTATTGCCCCAATCCACGCCATATTGAAGCGATCGAATTCTATTAATATCCCGGCCAAAGTATCCGGATATATACAGTCGATCTTTTTCACCGATACGGGTATTAAACTTTGCATTTACATCATAAAAATAGGCCGTGGTTTTGCGTGTGAATTCATCTTGTGACAACTTCAGAAAAAGATCTGCATAGGTGCGTCGCCCCGAGATCATAAATGAGCTCTTATCTTTCTTGATTGGGCCTTCCAGCAAAAGCCGGGATGAGAGCGTACCAATGCCACCTTCGGCTCCGAATCGTTGATTATTGCCCTCTTTCATGCGTATATCCAGGACAGAGGAAAGTCGACCTCCGAAATTGGAAGGGATACCTCCGCGATAAAAGTCCAGGCCATTGATAGCATCCGCATTAAATACTGAAAAGAATCCCATCAGGTGTGACGGATTGTAGACGGGCACATCATCCAGGAGGATCAGGTTTTGATCTGCACCACCTCCCCGTACAAAAATACTGCTGGATCCCTCCCCCTGCGTTGCTACGCCAGGAGATAATTGGACTACTTTAATCAAATCACTTTCACCCATGACGGCTGGTGTGTTTTTGATGGTCTCCGTGGAGATCATCTCCCTACTTACCTGGGGAGCAGTGACCTGTGCATCGAGATCGGGTGTAGCACTGACAATTACCTCAGTAAGCACCGTTTCCTGAGACTTCATCGATATGGTTTTTTGCTGGTCCTCTTGCAAGTTTATCTCAAGCTCCATGGGCTCAAAACCGAGATGGTTGACCACGAATTGATATTGCCCCCGGGGTAATGTGATCGAAAAAAAACCGTAACTGTTGCTGGAGGTGCCACTGGCAGATGTAGGACTATACATGGTGGCTCCAATTAATGCTTCACCATTTTCCCGATTTCTGATGTGCCCCGAGAGAGTCGCTTTTTCACTGCGTGCTATTTCATTTCTTTTGCCAATGACGATCATTTCTCCAATTTTTTTCCATTGAAGCCCTTCTGCTGCGACGATTTTGTCCAGCACCTCTTCCAGAGGAGTCGATGAAAATCGATATTCTCCAATGCCATCCGTGAGATGCTGCTGGCTGTAAGCGAACTGACATTGGCATTGGTCTGTGATCGAAGACAGAACTTCTGACCAGGATTTTCCCCGGGTATCGAGATCAATGGATTGTGCCGAAAGATGGACGAAACAGGAAACCGCCATTGTCATTGTCAAAAATATATTTCTATGATTTATCTGCATTTTTATTCATTTAAAACATGAGAAGGAGAGAGGTAGCCTTTTCCTGTTATTGATTGTCACATGGAGATCCACTCACCTGATAAGAATCATTACTGATTTTCTTAAAAGAGATGGTATGAACGCTACTGATCACAGTGAGAATCTCATCAATGGATTCCTTATGAAATTCAGCAGTAAGGAGGCAATTTTGACCTGCAGTGGAAAGCCAGGTAAATTTGATATTAAATCGTGCTTCGAGTGCATTTAGTACTTTCTCCAAAGGGGTATCCCGGAATTGCAATTTATCAGGGGTGGCGACGCTATTATCGGCGCTGATTTTATCTAACCGGACAGGACCTTCCCGATCGACAATAATTTGAGCACTCTGATCTTTCGTCAAAATAATCGCCTTATCGGGATGATCGTGCCTGGCAAAGGATACGGTACCACTTTTTACGTGTACAGCATGGGATAAATCCTTAGGTGCAATGACTCTAAAAGATGTACCCAGTACCTCGATCCTGGACTGATGTGTTTCTACTATAAATGGTCGGGTGGTGTCCCGTTGAATATCGAAAAAGCCTTCACCTTCTATCGATATAGTTCGATGTTTTTTTCCCCAATTAAATCGTGAACGGGTCATTTTACTTCCCTGCGCCAGCAAGACAGTAGATCCATCTGACAAAGTAAACGGCTGCTCTGTCAGAGTAGCCTGATAGATGACCCGGTTGGACTTCTGAAAGAAAAAACCCAGCGTTATTAATAATAGGACGGAAGCTGCAATTTTTAGATAGCTGCCTCTGAGATATAGTTTCCTTGTTTTGACAGGTGCATCTGATTTTATCTTTGAATGAACGTCGGACCATGCTGCTTCAATATTTGGAAGATCTTTGGATCCTACTTTTTCGGATGCATCCCATATAGCTTTCCATCTTTCAAATTGATGGGGATTTTCCTTTATCCATTGTTCAACAGCCCATTGCTCTTTTTCATCCGCATGGCCATTCAGGTAATTGACAAGTGCATCGTACAGATGTTCCATAAATACTTCATTGATGATTAAAAATCCTTACTATAGCAGGATGTATACTTCTAGAGACAGGAAAAAACGAAGGGAGGGGGATAGGAGGCTACAATTTTTTTAAAAACCGGTGGTGTGCAGCATTAAGAGCGTGTAAAAGACTCCGTGTCGATGCAGGTCCGACCGTATTCTGGTGAGAGCCGTCTTTATTTGTGATTTTACTGTTTCTTTGGAAATTCCTAACTGGTCTGCTATCTCCTGATACGTCATCTGACCAAATCGACTCAATCTAAAAACGGTACGACATCTATCCGGTAGCCGACTAATAGCTAACTCAATAAGATGCTCTAGTTCTTTGGTATCCTCATCGGTGGATGACTCCAGGTTTTTAGGGATTTCCTGAGTTTGCCATTGTGTTCTGGGCGACGTAATATAATTGATCGATTGATTTTTAACAGCTTGTATAAGATAAGCCCTGACACTGCTTTTGATGTGCAGCTGATCTCTTTTTTCCCAGAGCTTAATGAAAATATCCTGCGTGATTTCTTCAGCCACCTCCCGATACCCAACAATCTGAACAGACTTTATATAAAGTACATGATAATATTTTTCGAAAAGACCTTTGAGACCCCGGTCATCCTGATTCCGGATCAATGCGATGTAATCAAAGTCATTGGTCTTGTCCATTCTCTACAAACAGCAGTTCTTCAGTACACGAAGATCTTTTATCCTGCAAAGATCACTGGACAAAGTATATAAATCGGTCTAAATCATAGACGAATATTGTCAGATACTCGAATCCTGAAATGAAACAAATGGTGCATGGTGCGGTTATCCCTCCATTTCACGCATCACTTCAGACAATGTATCTACCCATTTTTCAGATAGGGAGCGATCGGGCGTAGTGTCCCAGCTACCATCTATACCATTTCCTCCCAGGTAAATGCCATCCTTTCTTGTAATAAAATAAGCACCCTGTGTAATCAACTTATAAGTAATTTCAGATTGAGGTACCAGGCATGCCAGCTGCCCGGAAATGGGTCTTAATTCTTCGTCATTAAAAATGGCTTTGGCCCCGAGGCCGGTACAGTTTACTACTGTTTGTTGCGGGAGTGCATCAATGTCTTCCAGTGAATTAATCTCTTGAATTATCAGTTTCCCACCCCGGAGGAGAAAGTTATTGAGATGAAAATTAAGATAACCGGGAATATTGAAGATCATGTTGCTACGTCGGGTCACCATTTCAGCATTAAACGGGTGGTCACGCTTATTTAAAGTCTTCCACTCGGGGGCCAGTCCTTCGATCTGATAAATGGCATGTCCTCCATTACCATCGGTATTTCTGGGTACTGAGGAATGAATCCTGTACTCGTCACCCCATTCTACGATATCCTGTACTCCCAGCATCATTTGCATGCGTTTGAAAGAATATCGGCAGGCAGTTTCCCATTGACTTCGAAAGTCGGCGGTAGCAATGTCTCTGTCACACACACGTGAGGCTGGCGACCAGGTACCGGTGGCTAGATTGGAAGTGACATTGGGCGGCACATCCTTCGTATATATGGTGACCTGGCATCCACTTTCCTGCAGTAAGGTGGCTGTCGCTATCCCTACCGTTCCGCACCCCAACAAGGCAATATCGCGGTCCGTACCCTCCATCACAAGATTGCGGGCCAAATGTCCTGTACCCCAGGATAGTGACCATCCGCTACCACCGTGACCATAGTTATGGACAATGGTCTTCTTATCCAACATCTCTTTTTCGATCCGGGGCCCAGAGGGACGAAACGGTCGCAAGCCCACTGTTTCCTTAATGATCCGGTCTTTGGAAAGTTTGAGTTTGGGAATTCGGTAGATGCCTTTGTTTATGTAGAAATTTTGATCTCCATATAGCTTTGAACTACTTGCACAGGAACTCAAACCTCCCACACTGAAAAGAGAACCTGCGAGTCCGGCACTCACGAGAAACTTTCTACGATCCATAGTTTTTGACTTTCGGTTAAATAAGTTGACTACAAGTTATGGCCTAATACATGATTCTCAGCGGGACTGAACACGCTTTCTGGTCACCAGTATCGTAAACGACCTCAACTAGGGAGAGAAGATCATGCTTCTTTGTATAAATAAAAGTATAATGTATAAATATAATGGATACAGATAGTTACAAAGTTATGGTGGATGCCTTATCCTCACTTGATGAAGTGTCATCTCGGTTGAAAATGACAAATAGGGCATAATTTGCTAAGTGAGAGCGAAGAGTAAAGCGACACGGATCCGATCGGAATTGCAAGTGATTGGCGTCGTAGTATGCATCCCTCGCTGAGATCGGTCTCTGGCAGTGTCCTATTGAAAACTCATTGAGATCGAATAGTAAAGTGATTGTTCGGCTGATAGAAAGATCGTACATTTGAAGGAATTAATAACGGATGTCCAGGCATTTGAAAGGCAGTGGTAATACTGCATTACACAACAATTTTGCTTGACAAGCCATTCATTTTCTTTCAACGGTAAGTTGGCATAGTATTGGAGCTACGGGACATAAGATTGGAGAGAAACGGCTATTTGATCAAGCCTTGAAACACTTTTTACGTGGTCATAGATCCCCCTGAGCCAATTGACACGTAAGTATATTAGGAAATGCACTGTGAGTGCCACTCAGATTCTAGGACGTTATGCAAGTAGATACTACTATGAACATTAAGGAAATGCACAGATTACTGCGCCGACAGATAAAGAAGTTCGGTGTCAGCGATACTGATTTGGAGCAATTTCCTGAATTTTTTCAGGCAGTGCAAGATGCCTACGTGAGTTTTGATCAGGATCTTGAGCATCTCGAACATGTTCTTGAAAGTAGTTCTCAGGAGCTGTATAAAGTGAATCGACTGCTACAGGATGATGTCGCATCCAAGTCTCGGGAGATCGAGAAGGCGCAGGCTCGTCTTGAGCACATAGTAAATAATGTTCGAAACGTCATATTTCAGACCAACCTTAAAGGGGAATGGGTATACTTAAATTGTGCATGGGAAGAGCTCTCAGGATACACCGTAGAGGAATCGTTAAATAAGTATTACGCGGATTTTCTGATGACTTCGGATGAAGGAGACTTCATCGGATTGCAGTCATTAGTCGCCAACAAGGATGGATTTTTGCATAAAGTATTACCTATTACCACTCGAAAAGGAGAAAAGAAGTGGATTGATATTTCTGTCCGACTCACCCGCAACAAAGATGGAAAACCTGACGGTACCATCGGGAATATTGCAGATGTAACCGAACTGAAGAACTCAGAAATTGATCTAAGGATGGCCAAGGAGAGATTGTCTCGCGCCAATAAGGCAAAGGAGACTTTTCTTTCTACAATGTCTCACGAGATACGAACGCCACTGCATGGAGTTATTGGCATCGCTAATATCCTTATGATTGAGGATCATCTCCCCAGTCAGACAGAGAACTTAAATACATTACTATTTTCTGCACAGCACCTTTTGGGACTTATCAATGATCTGATAGACATAAACAAGATTCAATCGGGGAAAATCGAATTCGAATCATCAGAATTTGATTTTAACACGTTGATGTCTGGATTGAGAAAATCGTTTGGGTATAGTGCACAGGAAAAGGGAATTCGATTTGTCATCAAGAAGGATGAAACTATTCCAAATGTCCTGATAGGTGACAGTACAAGACTTCTGCAAGTCTTGACAAATCTCATAGGAAACGCCATGAAATTTACGACTGAGGGAAGAATTGTTCTTGATCTGGAAGTCGTAGAAGAAGATAAAGAAAACATTAAAATCCTGTTTCAGGTAAAAGACACGGGGATTGGTATCAAGGAAGAAAACCTGGATAAGATCTTTGAGCGATTTACCCAGGCAGAATCTTCCACGACCAGAAAATATGGAGGTACGGGACTTGGCCTGACCATCTGCAAGAGTTTGCTGGTCCAGCAGGGTAGCGATCTCGAGGTGGAGAGCACCTATGGGAAAGGAAGTAATTTCCATTTTGAGCTGGTTTTTCAGAAGACGGATCGATTCAAATTGAGTGCGCCGGCATTCATGGATCTTCAGCCTTCGTATTCTGAAATGAATGACTGTACGGTTCTGGTGGCCGAGGATAATCAGGTAAATATTCGGGTGATCAAAAGGCTGCTGGATAAGTGGAAAGTAGGATACACTATTGTGGAAAATGGTCAGGAGGCCCTGGATGCTCTCGAAAAGCAAGAGTTTAATTTGATCCTTATGGATATTCAGATGCCTGTAATGGATGGATATACGGCTACAGAGATTATCCGGGCTCGAAGAGACAAAAAGTACCACGATATCCCCATCATCGCATTGACAGCCTCTGCCGATGTTGAGATTCAGCGAAAGGCGAAAGCTAGTGGTATATCTGATTTTATGAGCAAGCCTTTCAATCCGGTGAAATTGTACAATAAGCTGAAGAGCTATCGCAGCTCCGTACATTCTCCTCCGGAATAGGTAGTAGTCCCTTCCGTTTAATTATCAATCACTGTAAAGATCAGATCGGTCGAGTAGGTGTCGGTAGGTATTGTTAAGGATATGCCTCTGATTTCCAGTTGTATGGGAACATCGTACCGATAGCCATTTCCTCTAAAGAACTCACGAGAAGATCTGTTGATTCGAACAAAGGATTCTCCCCCAGAAATATTCGCAAAAAAGAATCCCGCAGATTGTCCACTCCCTGTCCTTCTAATGTACAATTCTAGATCGTTATCCCAATTACCTCCTGATCGCTCAACGGAAAGAGACCAGCTGTTGAAAAAAAGATAATAGAAATTGGCGGGGCCTACCTCGATAGTGATTTTTGATTGATCTTCACCGGATGTCATGGTGGACATAAAGTCTTCGCCTGCCCGAAGATCATTTTCCGAGAGACGAACATTCCAATCAGACAAGGGTGACATGGTGAGTTCCTGAGACAATGCGAGACCTGATGTCAGTAGAAAAAGGCAGCAAGTGACTAATCTCTTCATGGTTTCAATTATCAGTAAGTGTGAACGCCACGGTAATGGAAGATGAGCCCACTTTTACATCTTGGTAGTCATCATAAATCAGTTCAAAAAAAAGTCGATGTCCATTATTGACACCTCGGCCTGTGTAACCTCCTCCAATGTTTCTTACTATACTTTGTGGAGTACCACTCAGAGTAATTTCACCTGCCGATTTGCCCGTCTTGCCTTTTCCGTATCCTTGATAGTTTCCAGCTGATAATTTGAGTTTAAATCCCCTGGGTACTTCTCCTGAAATAATTTGCGCGGTAATATTTCTTTTGGGTGTGCCCCTTCCCTCAGATACACTATAATTAATCCATTTGTCATTATTAGTGGCTTGAGACATATCGATGGGTTGTCCTGGAGAGGCAGGTGGACGTATACTCATATCTATGGTAGAAGTATTAGGTGCTAGATTAATAACTGCTACTTCAGGAAGCGTAAGGTTTACAGAAAGGGAGGATGTGCTCCAGTTCTGCGAGTGGAGTGATAGTGAGAAAAAGATTGATATGACAATGATCAGAATTCTCATTATCCGGTTTTTAAATTGAAGACTTTTTTTGAAACCTTCATTTGTCGGGATTTGGGTTTTAATTCAAATTCCACTTGAGACTTTTTTGCAGGTTGTATATTGATGTTTCGTTCGCTGGCAGATATTTCATAGTCTTTTTTCCATCCCTGATCCAATACTGTGAGCTTCCATTCCCCAGGTCTCAGACCCAAAAAAGTAAACTTTCCGTCCTCACCGACTTCAGTAAATAGACTCGTATTTTCATTTTGTAGCTTAAGGTATATCTTAGGCATGTCCTTGATAAAAGCTTTAGATTGAACTGCTGCTTCTTTTTTAAAATTAATTTTGCCGGTTATGGCTCCGCAGGTTACGATTTCCAGCTCTCTTTGTGCAATTTGTTGTGGTATTATATCCACCATAATCGGACCAACTTCTCTGGTCACCTCATTCATTGCCAGTGAGTTATTGTCAATGTTCAATAGATATTGGCCGGGAGGAAGATCATTGAAGGTAAAGTCTCCATTTAGATCAGTGATGACCTGTTGATCGGCAATGGATAGTCGAATACCTGATATTTTCTCACCATTATTACCAATTACTTTTCCCTGAAGGCTTCCCAGGTCCAATATCTTTTTGATGGGCACATTGATAGATTGACTCACTCTCGCTGTCCCATAGAATTGCTTGAAATTGGTGGAGCCAGGAAAAATGGCATATCCTGCGGTTGCCGTGATTCGCGTGTGTTCGCTGATTGAATAACTTACATCTCCATCGAGGAAGCTTCTTTGTCGGTACAACTCATCTACCGGAAAATTACTTTGATAATTTATAGAAACATTGAGGTCTCGACCATAGTATCGAATCGTGGCACCATAGAAGAGCAATTTCTGATTAATCTTTTGATCTGTAAATTTATTTGTGTTATAAAATTCCAGACTGCCACCTACCGTGAAACGATCTTTCAGCTGGTAAGCATAAAATAAATTGCTTCGCAGCGAATTTCCTTTTTGATCCTCTCGATCTCCAGACTGAATCCTGAAATTCTCCGTTACCCCATAGGATGTCTGCCAATTGATTTCGTGCTTTCGGTCCTGAAATCGATAATCCATCTGCAACAGATTGTCGGCATAATCGAAATCCACCGGTAATATTCTATCCTTTTTACGACTCCGTAGCAATTGGAAAGAAACGTCCTGCTCATTATTAATCTCAAGATTTACACCGGCGGAATAGTACAACGATTTAGGAGTCAAGAAACGAACCGTAGTGTCCTGAAGTGGTGTGGATTCATTTCTGGTACCTGCCACAAATACCTGGACTTTTTCTGAAATGTTTTTCCGGAGGTTTGCAGCTAATAAAATGGTATTAGTGTAGTATCCTCTAAAATCTCTGTCTGCATAGAGTAGCTCTCCATTCGCATGAAAGGAATTGTCAGAATAACTGAGTAGAGTTTGTGTAGCGTATGCACTTTGGTTTTGTAAATCACTCCGAGCAGCCTCGGTAGATATTGATAGTGCCGGTCCCTGATATTCTACAAGTAGACTATTGACAAAGACATCGGGTTGGCCGGGTTCCAGAGCCAGATCTTTTTTTGTGAGATTGGCCTGCACATTGATCTGGTCAGTGACTTGATACGCACTCGATATGCCGAGTATTTTCGTAGACTCTGGAAAAAAACGAGGTTTGATGTAGTAACCACCTATTTTGAACTTTCCCAACGCCTGATCATAGCGAATTCCTCTGCCAAATCGACTGAATTCAGTGAGAGGGCTTATCGAAATACCTAAATCACCAACGGTTAGATCAAAGAGCGAATTGTAGGACAGATTTAGGGTGTATTGATCATATTGCCCAAATCTGGGTTGCTGAAATTGATTGGGACCCATGGCGGTAAATCCGAGCCTGAGATTTTGATTCCGGTCGAGAAAACCATTCCCCTGTATACTATAGCGGCCGGTTAAAAAGGATGTATTTCTGGCTGAAAAATAGAAACTGCTGGCATTTACTGTTATCGGAAACCTGAGATATTTATCAATTTTTGGAGTTTTGGTTGGAAAGAAGGGAATAGGGACGTTTTTAGAATACATGGTATCCACACCAGCAAGTTCTGCTTGTAAATCGACCACGACTGTCGTGGGGCGTGCATAATCCTCTGAGGCACTTCCTTCAATCGTGATTTTCTGTGATGATGCCGGATCCAGTAGGATAGTGGTGTCCGAAAGAATACCTGATCTTGTATATAATTTAATAGTCTCAGAGAGGTTGCCATTATTTGAAATCAGGTAGGTGCATTGATAAGGCAATGATCCGATTATTTGATTTGGGCTTTCTATTGCCTCAAGGGAGATATCATGTAAATCTTCTACAGTAAAGGAGAAGCTTTCATGAAGTAGGAGCCCTTGCTGAGTATAAATATCGATGGGTAGTAGGGCTATACCGGCAGGTGTGGCGTTAGAAAGCGAAAAAGTCATGAATATTTTCGCGCTACCTGAAGCTTCAAGTTTTTCGGGTACTCTTTTGGTGATTAATTTCCATTGATCTGGCGCCTTAATATCGACACGAGAAATGTCTATGGGTGCATTGCCGTTTTCCAACAAAACAATCAGTGTGTGAATACTACCCGGTCTGAGGACTGTTTTTTCACTGACAAGATGCAGCGAAAATTCCGCTCGGATTGAATTAAACGGAAGAAGGACAAATATGTAAAGTATGGCCCGAAGTAGGAACGGGTTCATAATATTACCTTTAATAGAGTATCAGACCAAATACAGAATGGACTGGACAAAAAACACTCGTTTTATCCAGTCCACTTGTATAAAATGTTTGGATCAATTTTTATTGATCAGTGAGTGTATAGGTGATCGCCAGTGTGTTGGAGTTGTCGAAATCTAATTTTGCATATGACCCTTTTTTCTCATTAAGAGCCAGTTGGTAAGTAAGCTGATGACCTTTGGACACCCCATTACCGGTGTAGGCACTTCCGACACCTTTTATGATCTCCTGTGCTGAATTGTCAAGAATGATCTTTGCAGTGGGTGTTCCCATAGATCCATCACCCATTCCGGCGTCTTTAGCCGCAATGGCAGTAAGTTCCAGTCCATCAGGAACTTTACCGGAAGTGATTTGTACCGTGATATCCCTGGATGGCTCCGTTTTGCTACCTATAATGGATGAATAGTTAATCCAAATATCAGAGTTTGTTTCCTCCGAGAAATCCAGAGCTTCTCCTGCTTCAGTGGGAGCATCAGGACCCAAAGAGATGGAAGTACCTGCAGATGATTCAAGATCAAGCAATGCTACTTCCGGTAGGGTAATCACTACATTATGCGCATCGTCATTATCATCCTGAGCATATAGTCCGGAAATTCCTGCGAAAGCCAGAAGAGATGCGATTAATGAAGCGCGTAGAAAATTTTTCATAGTCGTTATTTTAAAATGCTTGTTTTGAGTTAAATGATGTCAATTATTTTAATTCCAATTGAAGGTTGGTTCCGTAGAGATCTTTACCATAGTCTGCCACTAACAGTGCATCGTAATTACCTTTCTTGATCTTTTGAATGGGCACCTCAAATTCTTTGCAACTACCAGGATATACCTTCTTGAAGGGTACCTCACTTTTCACTACAGTGCCCCCTTTGTTGTCAAATAATTCCAGAACAACCGTGGGAGTTACCAGGTAATGACTTAAGTTTTCAGCAGTAGCAATTACTACATGTCCCTCGTCTGTTTTCTCAAGTCTCACGGTCGAAAACTGGAGGTCTACTGCATCAGATGATCCAATATCGGTGATGACCTGGATTCCGTACCGAATTTTGGAGTTCATGGCGATCCCATATTCCAGATTGTCCTCTTTTATGGGTTCAGCGATTTCAATCATAATCAGGGACCAAAAGGAGCCAGACAGTTCTTCGTCATTTGGTACGTTGATGTTGTATTTCAACGTATACTCCTCATTTGCTGCAAGTACTTTTTCACTGGTGCTCATTTCAATCCAGTTGCCCAGTGATCGTGAATGGGTGCCTATCGGTTCGTAGCTGGCCTGTGTGTGACAATCCTGTACCAGGTCTTTCAAATATACGAGTATTCGTTCCTCGGAGTCGCCTATATTCTTTAGCTGAACTTCGCCTGAAATTTGAGCACCTGCCTCCGTGCTATGGGTGTTAGTCAGTCCACTTAGTACCACTACCTTTGCGGAGGATATTTGTGTTCCCAGAGCCAGGAGAACAGTAAACAATGCTGTTGTTACGTATGATCTTTTCATGAATTTGTATTGTTAATTTGTAATCAATTAGTTAAAAATCATGCCAAAATCTAGTGTTTGTTGATTGTCACTTTTAAAGCTGATCAAGATCATCATGATCTTTGGCTTGCTATTTTCACGGGAAACAGAAGGGAGCTATTTTTTATTGATCAGTTAGAGTGTATGTTACTGAAATCGTGTTAGACTGATCAAAATCGAGTGCTGCATAAGATCCTTTATCATTATCCAGGCTCAGGGCATAAGTAAGTTGATGTCCTTTACTTGGACCATTTCCAGTATATGCGCTTCCAACTCCCTGGATTACTTTTTGTGCATTGTTATTGAGTGTGATAGTTGAGGTAGATGTTCCCATTTTTCCATCTCCAAATCCTGCATCCTCTCCAGCCTTCACTTTCAAGGTCATCCCTTCAGGTACTGAGCCTGAAGTGATAGAAACTGTCACATCTCTGCTTGACTCAGTCTTGCTTCCTACGATGCTAGAGTAGTTGATCCAAATGTCAGAGTTAGTTGAATTGCTGAAATCCAGTGCTTCTCCAGCTTCAGTTGGTGCCTCTGGGCTAAGATTGATGGTTGTAGAGTTTGTGGCTTCCAGATCCAGAAGAGCAACTTCAGGAATGTTGATGGTTACATTTTGAAATGCCTGGTTGTTGTCCTGAGCATTGATGTTTAATGTTGTGAAGATTGTTAGTACGATGAAGTAAAATTTTGCGATTCTCATGATATTTGTTTTTGAATTATGACTCAAACTTACCGTGGAATCGGGGCCTTACCGGCCGGTTTTCAGAGATGTGTTTATAGTGTTCGGAGAATGGTCCGAATCCTTCTTTTTTTGGAAAATGATTCAAATTTGAGGGGGCGGCTCACCTTTTTACTATGAAGAGAAAGGGAACTTTCTCGATGGCATAACTTGTTTACCAGGTATTGAAAAGTTGGGTACTAAGAAGTATGAGGAGATAGTGACTTTGATGTATGGTAACTGTTAAAAAAGTCATATATCAATTGATACTGGACTCATTTTCGTAAACTGGTATGAATTTTTCTATTCATAGATTGACCGGCTCCTCCGATTAGACCATATCGCCCGGGATTATTGACTTTTTTAACCCTCTATTTATGATATTGGATTGTATCATAGTGGATGATGAACTTATCGCCAGAAAGTCCCTGGAGAGATTATGTTCTAAATCCGACGCTTTACACATTGTAAAGATCTGTGAGAATGCTAATGAAGCATTGGAGTACTTAGAAGAAAACCCGGTGGATCTGATTTTTCTCGATGTAGAAATGCCAGGTCTCAGTGGTATAGAACTCATGGATCACCTGGCAGTACTACCAAACATTATTCTTACCACATCAAAGACCGACTATGCATTTGAAGCATATCAATACCAGGTGGTGGATTATCTGAAAAAGCCTATTACCTTTCCCCGTTTTGAACAAGCTGTGCAGAAGGTGATAGAAATAGAGCTTAGAAAACAACCTCAAGGGGATTCGACAGATATTTACCTAAGAGAAAATGGCCGATATGTGCGTGTACCTATCAAAGATATACTCTATGTGGAAAATGCAGGTGATTATGTTTGCATCAGGACCGAAAAGAAGAGTCATATCGTACACGGTACTATCAAGAGCATAGATTCGAAACTGAATCATGAGCAATTCATGAAGGTGCATAGATCCTATATTGTCAACCTGGAAAAGATTGTCGATATCGAGGATAGTACCCTGGTGATTGCAGATAAGGTCATACCCATAAGTCGGGCTCACAAGGCACTCTTGCTGGGTTCCCTAAACCTGCTTTGATTGTAGTTACGGCATACCTCTCATTTCCTTAGTGCATTGATTCCTGCCCTTGACGGGATTTGGCCGGATTGTAACAGAATACCTACCCGGAATAGTTTCTGGCACAGAAGTTGTCTTTAACAGATTAATTTCATATTATATTTAAATAAATCTATCTGGGAGGCATCGGACAGTCTGTGGTCTACAGACGCGATTAACACTCCTGGTTCAGCGGCAAAAAATGAACCTATGAAAACGTATCAACTTAGCGTGAAAAGTAAGGACGAATGTATCTCCATGGACTTGTCATTCGATCCGGATTTAATTCTCTGTTTTGTTTCTCCCGGTTATAAAGAATTGGACGAGACACTGGAAGCATTGATTAGTAAGTATCCCAATGCCAAAATTGCCGGATGCTCTACTTCGGGAGAGATCCTGGACACATCAGTAGATGATGAGACGATTGCTCTCACCGCAGTATCTTTTGATACCACCCGCGTGAAACTGGTGAAAGAAAATATAGATCAGGCGCAGGACAGCCGATATGTAGGATATAAGATTACTGAGGGTCTGGCTGGTGATGACCTACGTCATATCATGGTTTTCAGTGATGGACTACACGTGAACGGAGCGGAGCTTGTAAAAGGTCTGAAGAGCGATGTCGGTGCCAACATTTCGATCACTGGTGGACTGGCTGGTGACGGCGCAGATTTTACCAGAACTTTTGTGATCGCCGATGGTAAAGCCACTGAAAAGCAGATAGTGGGTATTGGTTTCTATGGTTCAGCTTTACAAATCGGCTACGGTAGTAAAGGAGGTTGGGATAGCTTTGGGATCGAGCGAAAAGTGACCAAGTCCAAAGACAATATACTCTATGAATTGGATGGACAACCTGCCCTTGCGCTCTATAAATCATTCCTGGGACCCAAGGCAAATGAGCTTCCCAGTTCGGGATTACTATTTCCGCTTAGTATGCGGGATGAAGAAAGTGAATTACCGGTAGTACGCACTATACTTGCCGTCAGTGAGGAGGATCAGAGTCTTACCTTCGCTGGGGATATACCGCAGGGATCCTATGTACGACTTATGAAAGCCAACATTGACAGATTGATCAATGGAGCACAGGCCTCTGCCAGTATTTCTCAAAATGGATCGAAGATTGCCTCTGATTTAGCTATCTTAATATCATGTGTGGGAAGAAGGTTGGTTCTGAAACAGTTAGTGGAGGAGGAGCTCGAAGCGGTGCGTACGGAATTGGGCGACAGACCCTCCATTACGGGCTTCTATTCGTATGGAGAAATAG
>JAUILM010000824.1 GCA_030432855.1 Bacteroidia bacterium | reverse complement strand
CCCAGATAGAGGCATCAACATTATCCAAAGGACCATAACTTAAAAAGCCCGGATCATCTCCAAATGCCACCAGATTGAGCATCTTTTTGTAGTAGATCTTACTTGCAATCTGACTACGACCTGAAGGATGAAGATAGCTCCAACTTATGTCACCGGTGTGCGAAGTCTGAGGAGAGATATTTCTGGTAGCGGGTACCCATAGTTCATTAGGTAATCCGTTGTCATTTGTAGTGATAAGGTGTTGCGCCTGAAATAATTTGTTAAATGAAAGAGCCAGACGATGCGGACCTGTCCGATGTGAGACCTGTACTCTGGGCTGTAATGAAAAAAAATGATCCTCATCATTCCTAAAAAATGTACCTGACAATCCACCCTTGATCTCCCATCGGGTATTGATCTTCCATTGGTCTTCAAAGAAGAGCGAAAACTGTTGACTATTAAAATCTAATGTGTCAAACGACTCATTACCGAAAGAGGGGAGTGGGCCGCTGATATCAAAAGAAGGAGGACTCCCATTCTGATCCTGGTAGGCAATTATTCCAGGTATATAAAGATGCTCTGAAATTTGTATGCCTGTTTTTATTTGATGGTCGTATCCGGATAACATCGTCAGATGAATTTTTAATCCATTTTCCCGAATGGAGGATTGAAATTCTGTCAGGTCACTTATTCCATATTCACTTACATTGTTTATTGAAAATTGCTCGCTGTATCCATTAATTGAATTGTATCTATATCGGCTATGAAAAATATTTATATCCAAAAAGGC
Organism: Bacteroidia bacterium; assembly: GCA_030432855.1. Classification (GTDB taxonomy): domain Bacteria; phylum Bacteroidota; class Bacteroidia; order Chitinophagales; family Saprospiraceae; genus JABDMH01. Next base: position 2,150 of record JAUILM010000824.1, on the reverse strand, counting down.
TTTGCCATTAAAGTCATGTAACCATTTTAGACCAGTTGCCCGGTTTCCCCACGTATATTCGTCGCGATATTGATCTTTAAAACTCGTATCAGCAGGATTCTGGAGATGATAGGTACTAAGGTCACGATAACTATCCGCACCTATATATGTGTTAAGGATTAATTTATTGGAAGGAGTCAGCTGTACCATCATCTTGGCATTAAAATCCCAAAAATCAGGACGTGAGTAACCATCAATGTCAGCATATGCTTTCTGGCGACTAGTGTAAGATCGCACCAGAGAACCCATGAGACTTTTCTGTCCACTGAGCATCAAAGTACCTCCTTGGTGGAATATAGGTGTTTCAAGTGCACCCTGAATGCCCAATAGTCCGAGACTTGCATTGAGGGTTGTGCTATGACGATGTCCATCCCGCATGGTGACATCTAATACCGAAGACAACCTGCCAATATGTTCTGGAGAGAAATAGGACTTTGATAGATCCGCTTTCTGCATGGCGTACCCATTAAATACCGAGCTGATTCCAAATAGATGAAAAGGATTATAAATAGGGATATCATCCAGCAAGACCAGATTTTGATCTGCGTTGCCGCCCCGTACGTGCAGTCCTCCCAGGCCGTCTCCTCCGGTGGTGATACCAGGCATAAATTGTAGGAATCGGGCTATGTCCATGGCAGCTCCCAGAGAAGGGAGATTTTGCATTTGAGAAAGTGGAATTTTATCAGAAGCTGAATGAGATGATAATTCAGCTTCATCTGCCTCCACAATGACCTCAGGAAGGTCCAGGGACGGGTTCAGGCTGAAATTGGTGGATTGATTGGCATTCATCTCCAGGGAAAGGTTCTGCGGCTCGTAACCTAAATAAGAGATTGTGCAGTTATATTTTCCTTCTGGTAACCAGAGCTGATAGAACCCGGCATCATTGGTGCTGGTGCCTCGGGCCTGGCTATTGATCCATATATGTGCTCCGGGCAGGGATTCTCCGGTCAATGTATCAAAGATATAGCCACTTATCAGGAATCTCTTTTTTGGATACAGTAGTAGATTATCTCCAATAATTCGTGATTTGACATTCAGATATTCCTCTACTTTATTGAGATTTTTTTTCCACGGAATATCCGGATCTAAAGTAAGGGGGCCGGGTCCTGTATATTTTAATACATGTTCCCCATAGGCCAGGTGGTAAGGTGTCATTTCATCGAATTCTCTGAGAAGTCTTTCTACGTACTGAGAACTTTGATCGGTCTGTCCAAAAAGTATCGTGGGTAATATGGGCAGTAAGGATAGTAATAAAGATTTGCAGAGGAACAAATGTCTTATATGCCATTTACCGTGTTGCATTACTATTGACAGCCATTACCTGATATGGAGTAATTGCCATCGGAGATCGGATTCACTTCAATCTCCAAAAGCGTTTCCAGTGTAAGAAGCACCTCTTCAAGGGGAGGAAAATCCAGCAGCATATTGAGTCTGCAATCAAGAGCCTCTTGATTATTGATGGTAAAATGGATAGCATAATAATTTTCGATGGCATCAAGTACTTCGCCCAGAGAGGCCTGATCGAAACGTAACGGCGCCAGGCGCCATACACCTGCAGGTTTATTGGCTCTTTTTTTTTGAATTGCACCCGATAAGACGACACCAGCTTCACCAGCTGCAAGCATGACAGATGCCTCCTTGGTACTCAGACGGACCTGACCCTCTGAGACAATTACCTCAAGTGAATCCTGACTGGAAAGTACTTCAAAAGCGGTTCCGACGACCAGTATGGTGCCCAGACTCGTCTCAATCTCAAATGATTTATTGGCATCAGGTGTTACTTCAAAATAGCCCTGTCCTTCCAGGGTAGCTTTGCGGGACGATTCGAGAAAAGCAATTTCAAACGTACTTCCTTCCTGTAGCCAGATTGTGGATCCATCTTCCAGTGGCATAGCATCCAGAGGTCCAGCATAGACTTCAGTAGAAATGTTGTCAGATGATAAATCTCGAACAAGCCATGCAATACCAAGGACAATGAGTACACCCGCTGCTATACGCCAAAAGGGAGTAATACTTCTGGATTTACTCATTTTTGATTTGACCACACTGTATTCGGCATCCAGATCAATGGGTATGTGACCCGAAGGCTCCCTGGCGGCCAGAAGCGCTTC
>JAUILM010000037.1 GCA_030432855.1 Bacteroidia bacterium | reverse complement strand
ATGCTACTTTCAGTCAAAATCGTATCAATCAATACCGGGAGTTTATAGATAATTGGGATACGGGAGAGCAGGCGGAGGTACAACATAAGGACGTTCCTTTGGCATTTTCTCCTTCAAGCATTGCACAAGGAAGTCTTCGCTGGAAGCTAGCTGATAATGAGACGGTCAAATGGTCTATTGACATGTTGCATAAATTTGTCGGTGAGCAGTATTTTGATAATACCGGCAGTGATCAAACGAAGTTGGATTCTTACTACTTCTCAGACTTGAGAATGATACTGGATCTGTATCCTTCCTGGATTGAACAAATATCGCTTAAGGTTATTCTTCAAAATGTATTTGATGCTGATTTGGTAACGAATGCCTGGTCATATAGATACATTTCACCTTCCTATGATGCAAGGCCGGATGATCCTCATGCGAGACTGGAGGAAGGGACACAATATAATCTGTCCGGTTACTATCCCCAGGCCGGAAGGAATATTATGATAGGCGTCACCTTCCATTTATAGGTATATGAACGAAGTACTTAAAAGCGATAGGTAAATCCTCCACGGATCACAAGAGGTGAGTTGAGGGTTGTCCCATCGTCGAGTACGTTATACAACAAACTGATTTCGCTGGCTATACGTCCACCAGAGGTGTAGCCAGCCCCGATATAGAAGTTGTTGACAGAACGTGAAGCGATCTGTGGTATTCCATTCGCGTTCTGAAATGATTGTTTATCAGTAGCTATTTCATATTCGATGTGGCCAAATATCTGAGGTATGACTTTCACCCGGCTGAAGATTGCACCGGATATCTCGACGGGATTAAATTTATAGATCGTACCATCCCTGGCAGTACTACGGAGATGCTGATATGCGGCACCTACACGAGGGCCAATGGATAGATTATCTGTAATCTTATATCCCACCATGGGAAAAAGGGCAAACAAGAAGGAGCTGCTATTGTTAAAGGATTGAAAACCGAGACCTACGTTACCACCGTACCAGAGTTTTTCTCCCAGTGAGGTTGTAGGTTCACTTCGTCTGTTTTGAGCGGTGGTAGTATCGATCACAGCAGTGAACATGATTAGAAACACAAGTACTTTCGAAATAGCAGACATAAACGTAGTTTTGATGCTCCAAAAATACATAGTTAATGCTATTCAGTCTTAAGATCTACTATAAGGATGTTAAACATGAATTAACAATAAAATTGAAGCCGCGTAGTTCATACATAGTAGAATCGCTCGAAATCAATTAGGTCTGTTGATGCGCCAAGCTTACACATTATTATTCCTTCCTATTTGTATATGTCTATCCCTCGAGATAGTTGCGCAGTGTGGATTGCCTGAAGCGTTGCCTATCAGTGATTTAGGTACGCGATTTGACTACTTTCGGGTCAATGGAATTACTAATGATGATCTTGCATCAGCCAGCCAGGGAGTATGCGGAATTAATATTCGATTTAGGCATGCGACAGTGGGCGATGTGCGATTAAGGCTTTCTTCCCCAGATGGAAGTCAATATTTCCTAATCAGGCCTTCAGGATCTCAAAATACATCGGGAACACTTTGGGATATTCGTTTTGTACCCTGTACTCAATCGGCCAATCCTGATCAGGGATCATTGATTAAACCGGTGTGGGACAGTGATCAGATGTGGGGACAGAATCAGACCTATACCGGTACCTACCATGCCGAGGCATGTCTGGATCAGATAAATACAGGTCCTGTCAACGGGATCTGGACTGTGACCGTACAGGACATGACCGGACAAGGGGCTGGACAGATTGAAGAATTCTCCATCGACTTTTGTGATCCAACAGGTATATCCTGTGATGATTGCCAACCCAATGGCGGCATAATTCCCCTCGATACCATTCTGGCCTGCGGAGGTAATCCATCCCTGGCGAATATTAGCGTAACACCTACTTATAATGGGACCAGACCAGACCCATCATCATACTCTTATTACTTTGCAGTAATATCTGACGGTATTATTCGGGACATCACAATGAACCCTGATCTTTCGTCAGCATCTCAAGGCGATTATGTGATCAGAGGTATTAACGTGGACAACCGGGATATCGGCGAGCTCCTTACGTACATAGGACGAGGGTTTGGGGTGTTAGTCAATGCCCTTAATATCACAAGACCGCAGTTTTGTGCAGGATTATCCAATGGATCGGTCCGTTATGAGATACTTAGTGACCCTGTTCCGATCTATCAGGATACAGCATTCATCTGCAGTGAGTCATCCATAGTATTTGGAGGTGATAGCATATTTGCTGCAGGTATATACACCAAAAATTTTATTACAAATACAGGATGTGATAGCATGGTCGAGTTACATGTGCTGGAGTTCAGAGCCCTCACACCTATCATCGATCAGGGCATTATTTCTTGTAGTAATAAGCCTTATAACCTCTCATGGACGAATACTCAGTTTGAGATGGAGCCCAGATATAGCTGGTTTAGTATTGATGGAAGTGTGATTGGCGGTCAGAACCAGTCCACCGCTCAGATTGATCTGCCTGGTACATATAATCTTTCACTTCGGTTGGGAGGCTGTGCAGATACTGTATCTATTGATATCACTGGCGATGGCAGCTTGCCTACACTAGACATTCGGGATGTGGTCATGGACTGTGACAATAATGTGGGCCAGCTACGTCCCATTTCCAATGCAAATACGTTTAGTTGGTCGGGCCCTTTTGGATTTAGCTCAACGGATCAGGATGTAGATGTGACCGAACCGGGAGCCTACACGATTACAGCTATCGGTGCTAATTGTGGTGTTAGAAAGACCATTCAGGTGAGTGCTGATTTCGCTCCTCCAGAAGAAATCCAGGTACAAGGTGGTACGATTCGGTGTCAGAATGATACCGTGCAGATCTCTGCAATGTCTTCCAGTCAGAATGTGACATATACCTGGACGGGTCCCGGAGCATTTACATCTACTCTGCGAAGCCCAATGGTGACACAGGAAGGAGTCTATCAGGTAGAAGTAAGTCATGGAACAAGCGGATGTTCGGTAACCCGCAATGTGGAGGTGGTCAGTATATTTGATGAACCATCCATTGCAATTACCGGAGCAACCCTGGATTGTCAGGGGCTGAGTAAACGAATCACCACTAATGTACGTGATGATTTTGCCTTATTCTCCTGGAGTGGTCCTAATGGATATACTAGTACAGAAAGAAATCCTCTGGTAAGCGAGCCTGGCATGTACGATGTCACGATCACTGATGCACAATCCTGTCGATATGAAGCTTCGGCTGCGGTGACGGTAGATACTGTGGCTCCAACAGTAAGCGCCAATGATATTGTTTTAGGGTGCTTTGATAGCACCTTTCAGTTAAATGCCATTTTCACATCGCTCCATCCTCCCAATTTTGTCTGGACAGGACCCAATAATTATGTGCAGAGAATTGAAGATCCCCTCGGAACACAAATTGGAACATATACGATCACAGTAAGGGATCCTGTGAACTCTTGCTTTGCCCGTACAAGTATCGAGGTGCGGACAGATGGATCGAAACCTGAAATTCTCTCTACTGAAAATGGTGTGATCAATTGTGCCCAATCTCAGGACACTATTCGGGTTAATACATCGTGCACCACATGTACATTTATCTGGTCGGGTCCATCCGGGCCCGAAGTGAGCACTGGTGATAGCCTGATCGTTTCGCAGCCAGGTAATTATGATGTGGAGGTGGTTGATCTGAGCACGGGATGTGTCAGTGGTGGTTTATTTAATGTGGCAAATCGTACTACACCGATCCGGCCAGATGTGGCAGTGACAAACATAGGATGCACCACGGATGGCGTTTTGTTGCTCCGGAATAACACGGTCTTTCCTGCTTTTGAATGGGTGGATTCAGTGACGGGTAACATTCAGATGGCGTCCCGGATCACAAGAACCAGTCCCGGTACCATTTATCTGAATTCAAGAGACGTCAATGGATGTCTTGATACCTTGACTTTTCGGGTTAATGTACGGGATGATGCACCCGATTTCTCAATTATTACAGATACTATCAATTGCGCTAAATCAGAAGTTGGGGCAAGAATTTCCATAAATAATTACACCGTAGGTCAGGTAGCCACCTATGATTGGACCTTTCCGGACGGACAATCATCCAGTGATCCTTTGCCCAGGCTTTCTGATACAGGGGTAGTAAGCGTGTCAATAGTTATGCGAAATGGCTGTACAGGATCTGCGGTGGCCAATGTACAATCTGACTTTTCCACTCCTGAACTCACGGCTATAGGGGGAGGATTTAGATGTAGTGATCCAGGACTAATGATGAGTCTTAATACTCCTCGTCAACCACTACTGACCTTATGGTCTGGACCTAATGGATTTAGCTCGACTAATCGAAATCCACTTGTCAATGAACCGGGGGTATATTACCTGGATATACTGGGTGCCAATGGATGTCCGGCTCGTGATAGTGCAATTGCTATGCTCACCGATCCTTTACCTGTCCTCACTTCGCTGAATGACACCATCACATGCGCTGATAGTATAGCGGAAATAAGCTTTACAACGGATGCAGACCTTTCGACCAGTTCTTTCTTTTGGTTGGATCCGGGAGGAAGAATCAATAACAACGATACGATTCGAACAACACTGGTCGGACCCTATTTGCTGGAGTTGGTTGATTCAAATATGTGCCGGACGGTGCAAAATGTAACTGTAGCTATTGATACGATATCTTTTGGCCATACTGTCACCTCACAAATGATCTCATGTATTGACTCCCTTACACCTTTAAAGCTGGACACGGTGTATGATTTTCTCACCTATAGCTGGTACCATGATAGTATGCTGTATTCTACGGAGGTAGAGCCTATTGCTGACGAGGGAGGACTATTTCAACTGGTCACTACCAACACAAATGGCTGTACCCGCCGAATTAATCACGTAGTTGTAGCGGATACAGCAAGTCCACCGATTAATCTGGCTCCCCGTACACTGGACTGCAGCCAGACCCGGATCACTCTGAATCCGTCCCCGGTTGACGTCACCTGGACTTATGAATGGACGGGACCCTCGGGGTATTCTTCCACGATGCGGACCCCCACGATTACAGAAGCAGGAGTCTACACAGTGAAGACATTGGCAACCAACGGCTGTATATCGACTACCCCAGTGCTCATCGATGCGGACTTCAGGGATCCGAACATACAACTCGACGACACCTTCATTCCTTGTAATGGAGATTCGGTGCAACTTGGGTTTGAAACAATGGATAGTTTAGCTGAAGTCAATTGGTTTGGGCCCGATGGTTTTTATGTGCAGCGGGATTCTGCTGCAACTCTTATGCCCGGTACTTATTATGTGGTGACCAAGGGGTTCAATGGTTGCCAGCTCACTGATTCTATCCTGGTGAGTGCAGAGCCACTCCTGGATAGTGTGCTTTTGTACGTTCAAAACATTGATTGTACACACGACACGGCTTCCATTGCCGTCCTGAATGCGCAGGCAGATTTTCAGTATAATTGGGAAGATGGTCAAAGTAATGTGATATCCGATACCTCCTCTGTCACCAGCTTGCAAGCCAATACATACATACTTAGAGCATTACATGAACCCAGTAGCTGTGTATTGCTGGATACCGTATCACTGATTGCAGATACCATTTTACCATCAGTGACAATACTTGAGATGGATTCTATTGTTTGCCAGCATAGGGAGATCTTGCTGGGGTCTGACACTGACTCCCTTCTAAATTTTCGCTGGAGTACTACAGATGGTAGAATCCTGGGCAATGATCGGTTGGCGCAAGTAAGGGTCGACACTATTGGTTTATATAGACTTGACGTGGTCAATCCTATGAATAACTGTATGAATTTTGACACTTTTTTGGTAATAGAGCGAGCTAATAATCTTCAAGGTGTCTTCATCAGTCAAACAGATGCCAATTGTAATGGCGATGATGATGCCATTGTCCTGATTGATAGCATTGCGGGAGGTAGTGGTCCGTTTCAATTTGCCTTAGGGGGCGACTTCTTCACGGACAGAGGAGGATTTAATTTCGTGGCCCCCGGCACCTATACACTTACCGTTTCGGACGTGAATGGTTGTCTGTACGATACGACCCTTACGATTCAGAGAGCCCCTCGTTTTGACCTTGACTTAGGTGATGAAGTTTTGATAAACCTTGGTGATAGTGTGGAGCTCGATGCAGCGACCAGTCTTTCTCCTGACCAAATTATTCATTATTTGTGGTTTTTGCCTGACTCAGTGTCTTGCACAGACTGTAATACTCAGATAGTAGATCCTTACTTCAATACGACCTACATAGTAAGTGTTACTTCTGACAGGGGATGTACTGAAACCGACCAGGTCCTGGTCCGCGTTGCTGACAAAGGAGGCATATTTATTCCCAATGCTTTCACACCGAATGGCGATGGACAAAATGACTTAGCAAGAATTTATACATCGAATAGTATAGATTTTGTGGCATCTCTCGAGATTTTTGACCGGTGGGGAAATAGTGTATATGCTCATTTCAATTTTGATCCCAGAACCACTTCTCCTGGTTGGGATGGGACATTTGAGGGCAGTGAACTCAATCCCGGGGTATTTGTGGTGCAGGTAGTGGCTCAAAATCTTCGGGGAGAGTTAGAGCGCAAAGTCGGATCGATCACCTTGTTACGTTAGTCGGATCTGATCAATCTTCCTCTATTTTTCTCTCTGTTCGACAGCGCACAAGGGCTAACACCATTTCCAGTTGTTCTATTCTGGTCAGATTGGTGTTGTCAATCAATACGGCATCTACAGCCTGTTCCAGGGGGCTGATCTTTCGGGTGGTGTCGATATGGTCTCTATGTTGTAGGTTCTTCTTTATCTCGTGGGTGGATACCGGAATGGATTTAGAGATGTTTTCCTTCACACGGCGTCGTACTCTTTCTTCCAGGGTAGCAGTGATGAACAACTTGAGTTGCGCCTTGGGAAATACGACTGTGCCAATATCACGTCCATCCATAATCACTCCCTCAGATCGGGCAATCTTTTGCTGCTGGGCTACCAGGTGCGTTCTTACGGTTTCTATCGCAGCTACTGTACTCACATGCGCATTCACCCTGGAGCTACGAATCTCACCGATCAATAGCTGCTCATTGAGAAAAATACCCTCGGAAACCTTGGCAGCAAATTTCAAATTGATTTCACGCAAGGCCTTCTCCACCAGACGGGAGTCATTGACATCAATGCCTTTTTTAAGGACATAGTACGTAACAGCCCGATACATAGCTCCTGAATCAATATAGGTATACTCTAGTCGCCGTGCTAGATCCTTGGCTAAGGTACTTTTTCCGCAGCCGGAAAAGCCGTCGATGGCTATTGTGATCTTTTTGTCCATAGGATTTTTTGTCGACCCGGACAATGATAGTGAATTGAACTAAAAAAGGCCGTTTGTTTACCTAACAAACGACCTTTTATATATTTCATCAGGTCTTATACGAGCCCTGGGGATCTCTCTTAGAAGTTAGTACTCATCTTCATTAAACAGAAAGTCATCTTTTCTGGGGTAATCCGGCCAAATATCTTCTATGCTCTCATAGATTTCGCCTTCATCTTCCATTTCCTGCAGGTTTTCAATTACCTCCAGTGGAGCTCCTGATCGGATAGCATAGTCAATCAATTCGTCTCGGGTAGCTGGCCATGGTGCATCCTCTAGATGGTATGCTAATTCAAGTGTCCAATACATAAAATTTCAAAGTATCGATTAGAGTGAACAAATAACAACGAGCAATCTCTAATTTTGCGCAAATGTATTAAATCCTGCATTATACGCAAATAAGTTTTTCATCATGCTCATACTCTTAAATGACCATGAAAGCATCCGAAAAGTTCCAACTTGTGAAAATATAGAAGTTTATTTTATAATGTGATTTAAATCAATTAAATACACATTTAAATAAAAACATATATCTATATAATCATCATCGCATCTCCATAACTGAAGAAGCGATACTTTTCCTTTACAGCTACCTGATAAGCTTCCATGATGAGATCATACCCTCCAAATGCACAAACCATTATCAAGAGACTTGATTTAGGAACATGAAAGTTAGTGATCATGGAGTTTGCAATATGGAATTCATACGGAGGATAAATGAACAGATTTGTCCAACCTTCGGCGGTCTTTAGGAGTGATTCTGCAGACACACCGGTTTCAATAGTACGCATAGCGGTTGTACCCACACCGCAGACTCGTTTCCCACTTCGTTTTGCCTTATTGACTACATCGACAGCACCCTGATCGATCTTGAAGTATTCAGCATCCATCTTATGCTTCGAAAGATCTTCTACTTCTATATTTCGGAATGTGCCCAGACCTACGTGAAGCGTAATTTCAGCAAAGTTGACTCCCTTTATCTCCAGGCGTTTGAGCAGTTCACGACTAAAGTGGAGACCTGCCGTGGGTGCAGCTACAGCTCCTACTTCCTTGGCAAATACAGTTTGGTATCGTTCCCGGTCAATTTCTTCAATAGGCCGGTCTATATACTTGGGTAGGGGAGTGTTACCTAACTGATCCAGAACCGCTTTGAATTCTTCATCAGTCCCATCGTAGAAGAACCGAATAGTTCTTCCTCTTGAAGTTGTGTTGTCCACTACTTCAGCTACCAGAACATCTTCATCATTTTCATCTTTGAAGTATAGTTTGTTTCCAACTCTGATCTTTCGCGCAGGATCTACCAAAACATCCCAAAGTCGAGCCTCCTTGTTGAGCTCCCGAAGAAGAAAGACCTCAATCTTGGCCCCTGTTTTCTCTTTCCGACCATAGAGGCGGGCAGGAAATACCTTCGTATTATTGTAAATCAGTGCATCTCCCTCGTCGTAATATTCGAGAATATCCTTGAAGACCCGGTGCTCGATTTCACCAGTATCCTTGTGGACTACCATTAGTCTGGATTCATCCCTGTTGGCGACTGGGTAGTGAGCGATGAGTTCTTTTGGAAGGTTAAAACTAAATTGCGAAAGTTTAGATTTCATTAAGATACCTTGAGTTAAAAAAAGAAGCACAAAAATAGAAAAACTTATGGCATGGTATCAATGTGGTGAGAGCTCATTTGATGCGGGATATTCTTCCTAGAGTAAATCTGGCAATTGATCGATATATTGCCGCGGGAATCCCTGAATTGACTACTTTCGTTCAGACCAGCATTTGGTTACTCTATGCGGATTATATTACGAGTTTTTCGGGAAAGCGTTGATCAGGCTCTGCAACAGCTGCGAGCTAACAAACTGCGGACCTTTCTCTCGCTCCTGGGCATTACGATTGGCATATTCTGCATCATCGCAGTGCTGTCCGCAGTAGACTCTTTGGAAGATAATATAAAAGGTAGTTTTGAACAACTGGGTAATGATGTGCTGTATATCAGCAAGTTACCCTGGGGAGAAGATCCCGGACAAAGTTATTGGAAGTATTTTCAACGACCGGTACCTGATATAGAGGACTATGAAGTCATTAAAACCAGGGTGAGTTCAGCCTCTGATGTTTCTTTCATGGTACGAATAGGTAGCAGGACAATTAAGCATCGGTCCAATAGTGTGCAGGGGGCCTTTGTCTTTGGTGCCACCTATGAATATGCCGACCTATTTAATATGGAGTTCGAATCCGGGCGATACTATTCTCCTTATGAATATGAGAATGGAAGCAACAAGATACTCCTGGGGTATAATATCGCAGAAGAGCTTTTTGGAACGCTGGATCCCGTGGGACGGAATGTAAAGCTCATGGGGAAGACGATGCAAGTCATAGGAGTGTTGAAGAAGTCAGGCAAAGCCCTTGTAAATCCTCTCGACTATGATGACGCGATTTTCATATCCTACACACTGGCAAAGAAAGTGGCAGATGTCAGGCAACGCAATAATCCCTGGGGTACCCAGCTCAATGTCAAAGCCTCTGACAATGTCGATGTCGAAGAGCTGCGAGATGAAGTGACCGGAGTCCTGAGGGCACACCATCGTCTTAAACCCAGAGAGTCTGATGACTTTTCTCTGAACGAAATTTCCATAATTACCCAGTTTCTGGATTCGATCTTTGGCGTTCTGAATGTAGCCGGCATGCTTATCGGTGCCTTTGCTATCCTTATAGGTATCTTTTCAGTAGCCAACATTATGTTTGTGACGGTCAAGGAAAGGACTAATATTATAGGAATCAAGAAGGCTATAGGAGCAAAGCGCTACTTTATCCTGCTGGAATTCTTGATTGAAGCGATTGTCCTCTGTGTACTAGGTGGCATTTTTGGATTACTGATGGTGTTTGTGACGATGAAGATCATCGGGAGTGCCATTGACTTTGCCATGTATCTTCCTTTGAAAAATGCAATCATTGGTCTACTGCTGAGTGTCATTATCGGACTCATTGCTGGCTTCATACCAGCTAATCAGGCATCTCGTATGGATCCGGTAGAGGCTATGCGCCAATAGAATAGCAGCATGGGTTTCAAAATATTTTGAGCCCACAAAAAAAAACGCTTGAACCCATGTGAATGAGATCAAGCGCTTTGTAAATTTTTTGCTTCGTATTACTACTTGACGTGGTTTACCACAGCAGCAAAAGTGTCAGGATGGTTAAGAGCCAAATCAGCCAGCACTTTTCGATTTAATCCCACATTCTTTTCGGCCAATTGGTGCATGAACTTGGAATAAGTCAAACCGTGTTCTCGCACTGCAGCATTGATTCGGACAATCCAAAGTCTTCTGAAGCTACGTTTTTTATTACGTCGGTCCCTGTATGCATAGGTCCAACCTTTCTCCACTGCATTCTTAGCTACAGTATAGACCTTAGACCTGGCACCGAAATATCCACGTGCTTCACTAAGGATTTTCTTTCTTCTTCGCCGTGAGGCTACTGAATTCACTGATCGTGACATAGTGTTTGTTGTTTATAGAGTACAGAGATGCCAGTCGAAGGCATGCTTAGTTTCCTGTAGCTCTTGTTTAAAAAATTACATGCAGAGTAGTCTCTTTACTCTCTTTTCATCAGCACTACTGACAGTAGTAGAACCAACAAGTCGAGTCTTAGCCTTCTTACTTTTGTTACGCATCATGTGCGATGTGTAGGCCTGAAATCTCTTTATTTTTCCAGAACCTGTGCGCTTGAATCGCTTCTTGGCGCTGGAATGTGTCTTCATCTTAGGCATAATGCTACTGTCTTAAACTTTATAAAATTCAAAATTGGCTTGCAAAGGTACAAAAACAAGTAACTCTGTCAAGACCTAATACAATAAAATCTCGCAAGGTGTAGGTGAAGTGGCTTACTTCTTTTTCTTGGGAGCGATGATTACAAACATACGTCGCCCCTCTAATTTTGGAAGTTCTTCAGCTGCTCCATACTCCTCAAGTTCCTTCAGCAACTTAAGTAGTAAAAGTTCTCCTCTATCTTTAAATACGATAGACCGTCCACGAAAATGGACGTAGGCTCTCACCTTGGCACCTTCTTCCAAAAACTTCTTGGCGTGCTTCAGTTTGAACTCAAAGTCATGATCATCGGTATTGGGACCGAAACGCAATTCCTTGATCACGGTTTTTACCGTTCGGGCCTTGATCTCTTTGTCTTTCTTCTTCTTATCGTAGACAAATTTCTTGTAATCGATGATCTTACAAACAGGAGGATCTGCTTTGGGAGATATTTCTACCAGATCTAAATCCATTTCCTGGGCCCAATCGATAGCCTGTCTTGTATTGTAGATTCCTGATTCGATTGATTTGCCGACAGTTTCGCTGATTTCGTCTAAGTTGTCCCCCACCAATCGGACTTTAGGTGAGGTGATCGCTCGGTTTGTTCTGAAAGAAAAACTGGGTCCAGTCTTTCTTGTAATTTTTTTTCGTCTTCTAGCCAAATGCAATTATGATTTAATGAATAATACGATCTAAAGTACACAAAAAATGTGCTGAAAGTAGTGTTTCAGAAATGCTAAATATCCCACTATCAGGTGGTTCTAGCTTCCTAAAATGACGTCACAACCTTCAGCACATTTAAAATTGACTACTTTATATCTTCTTTTACTTCCTTAGGTGCGATACCCAGGCCTTCTTTATCTTTCAATAAAACCGCCTCCAAAATAGTTCCTTCTGCCGGCGTTTCATTAAGAATGTACTCTGCTAACGGATCTTCAATGTATTTCTGAATAGCCCTGTGTAATGGACGTGCCCCAAATTGGGGATCAAATCCTTTCTCAGCCACGAACTCTTTCGCTTCCTGTGTCAGGGAAAGCTGGTAGCCCATACCGTCCAGTCGCTTATACAAATCATTGAGTGTAATGTCAATGATCTTGAAGATGTCTTCCTGATCCAGGCTATTGAAGATTACAACATCATCGATCCTGTTCAGGAATTCTGGTGAGAAAGTTCGCTTTAGAGCATTTTGTATCACACTCTTTGAATGTTGCTCTGCACTTTCTACGCGTGACTTTGTTGCAAATCCGACACCCTGACCAAAGTCTTTCAACTGACGAACACCTATGTTTGATGTCATAATAATTAGGGCATTCTTAAAGTCTACTTTTCGACCCAAACCATCAGTTAGCTGCCCATCATCCAATACTTGCAATAAGATATTATACACATCGGGATGCGCTTTTTCAATCTCATCCAGTAGAATGACGGAGTAAGGCTTACGACGTACACGCTCAGTGAGTTGTCCACCTTCCTCATATCCCACGTATCCCGGAGGCGCTCCAATCAGACGACTGACGGAGAATTTCTCCATGTATTCACTCATGTCTAAGCGTACCAGAGCCTCTTCAGAATCAAACATATAACGCGCCAAAGCTTTTGCCAGTTCTGTCTTACCCACACCCGTAGGTCCGAGGAAGATGAAAGAACCGATCGGTCTTGAAGGATCTTTAAGACCCACTCTATTTCTCTGAATCGCTTTTGTAACCTTCTCGATTGCCTCATCCTGTCCAATAATAGCCTTCTTGAGATCTTCCGTCATACTGACGAGCTTCTTACTCTCACTCTGGGCAACTCTTTGTACAGGAATGCCCGTCATCATGGCCACGACCTCAGCTATGTCTTCTTCTGTAACAGGAAAACGCTTGGTTTTCGAATCTTCCTCCCAGTGGATTTTAGATTCCTCCAATTGACGGGCGAGTCTAGATTCCTGGTCCCTAAGGTCCGCAGCTTTCTCGTACTGTTGATTCTTAACAGCCTGATTCTTCTGCTCTTTTAGCTCCTCAATGCGCTTCTCCAACTCCTCGATGTGCTTGGGAACATGAATATTCTTTAAATGTACTCTTGCTCCTACTTCATCCAGAACATCAATAGCTTTATCCGGAAGAAACCGGTCGGTAACATATCGATCACTCAGACGCACACATGCTTTTACCGCCTCATCCGAGTAATTTACATTGTGAAAATCCTCGTACTTCGGTGCAATGTTTTGCAAAATATGTACAGTCTCCTCGCTGGTTGGAGGATCTACCATCACCTTTTGGAATCGACGGTCAAGAGCGCCATCTTTTTCAATATATTGACGGTACTCATCCAGTGTGGATGCACCGATACATTGCAACTCTCCACGGGCCAAAGCGGGCTTGAAGATATTCGAGGCATCAAGGGAGCCTGTAGCACCACCGGCACCTACGATAGTATGTATCTCATCGATAAACAAGATTACATCCCGAGATTTCTCAAGCTCATTCATGATGGCCTTCATACGCTCCTCAAACTGCCCCCGGTACTTGGTACCTGCTACGAGGGCTGCCAGATCCAACATGACAATCCGCTTTCCGAATAAAGTTCTTGACACTTTACGCTGGTTGATCCGTATTGCGAGACCTTCAACGATCGCAGTCTTACCTACTCCCGGCTCCCCTATGAGAATGGGATTGTTCTTCTTCCTTCTACTTAGGATCTGTGAGACACGCTCTATCTCATTTTCTCTTCCAATGATTGGATCAAGCTTACCTTCCTCAGCGAGCTTTGTGATATCTCTACCAAAATTGTCTAGAACAGGTGTGCGAGATTTTGATGTACTCTTACGTTGAAATCTGCTTGAACCCGGCTCTTCTTCTAATGGCATGTCGGGATCTGAAGTTGACTGTGAGTATATGTCATTATCAAACTCTTCTCTTTCCTCCGTCAGATAGAAAAGCTCATTTTTAAAAGTATCGTAGTCAATGTCAAATTGACTCAATATTTTCGAGGCTTTGGTCTCATTATGCTTGAGAATAGAAAGCATCAAATGTTCGGGTGTCACCTCATCATTTTTAAGAACCTTAGCTTCCAGGAGGGAAACTTTAAGAACTTTTGCTGCGTGCTTATCCAGTCGCTCCTCAATGATTTTGCGATCAGATTCCTTGTCTGCAGCAAAGTCTTCGGCCTTTCCTCGCTTGCTTTCTACTGTCCGTTCTGTGAAGTCACGGATCTCACTGATATCGGCTTCCAGTGATTCCAATACCTTATTTGCCAGATAGTCCTTACCTTGAAGTATTCCTAAGAGTAGATGTTCTGTACCCACAAAATCATTGCCCAGTCGTAATGCCTCATTACGGCTGACTTTAATTATATCTTTGATTTCCTGTGAGAACTTGTTCATACGTTATAATTCTTTGTCAAACAATAATACTATTAATTACACGAAGTAACAATATGTCTGTTGCCAGCACCACATGTAAAGTTGATGTAAAACCATGCCATTCTAAATTTGACTGCAATTTTGTCTTGTTTCAACTATGACGTGTTACTTATTAACCATCGCAGAGCGACTTGTATTCGTGTTCTGTGGTATTTAATATTCTCATAACATAACAGCGTTAATCTATATAAGTTGGCAAAAATATATCTGCATGTTTTCTAACTCAGTCGGATTTCAATTATCTCAATCACTTAGTTAACCGACGGAGATAGTATGGAATCCCGGATCGCAATGTCTGCGGACCTTTCGGTTATGATGGCAATACAGATGGGGTTAAATCATGGAGCCTGTTCAACATGGAAATGACTTGTACGGAACAATATGATATGGTGGCAGAATCAACCCTGAGCGTATAAGTAGTTGCTAATAGTAAATTCTCTATGAAAAAGTTTTAAGATTCGTACCTTCGCGGCTCTAAAATTTACAACATGAAGTATTCGATCGACAAGCAAGATAGATATGCCATTATGACATTAGATGTTGATAATCTTAACAGCATTGTGGCACCTGATCTAAAATCTGAATTTGTAATTTTTAGAAATGAAGGTATCCCTAACTTCATTTTGGATCTCACCAATGTCAAGTACATTGATTCTTCAGGCTTGAGTGCTATACTGACGGGTAATCGACTATGGAAAGGCATAGGAACCTTCATAGTGACAGGTGTGCAACATGCTGCTGTCAAAAAGCTTATCGAAATCTCCAGATTAGACACGATTCTCGCTGTCATCCCCACAGTCAGCGAATCTGTGGATTATCTGTATATGGAGAATCTTGAAAAACAGTTAGAAGAGGAGTAGCCTATGAGTTGGAGCCTACGTATACTGGGTACTAATGCTGCAGTACCTGCAAGCGGACGCTTCCCCTCGGCACAGGTTCTGGACACTTCAAAAGGTCTCTATCTCATAGATTGTGGAGAAGGCACTCAAATGCGCCTAAGTGAGTGCAACATTAAGCGATCCAGGATCCAGCGAGTGTTTATTACACATCTTCATGGTGATCATTTCTTTGGTCTTCCGGGGCTTATTACTTCGTATGGTTTATATGGACGAAAGGATCCACTTACTATTCACGGACCTGTAGGAATACAGGAAATCTTACTTAAGATTGTGGAAGTCACCAATATACATCTGAGCTATGACCTAATTATAGAGGAGCATCATGCCAGGGGACCCCTAACCATTGTGGATAACAAGAAGATGACTGTGACCACCGTACCTCTGCAGCACAGAATACCAACTACCGGATACATTTTTAGAGAAAAGGTGGCTCCCAGAAGTATC
>JAUILM010000823.1 GCA_030432855.1 Bacteroidia bacterium | reverse complement strand
TAACACGATTTTAAACAGCAAAATATAATGAAACAGATTGCAATAATAGCAGCACTCTTCATCATATCATTCGGCACAATACAAGCACAAAGCTCACTTGAATCTTTTTTCAATAAATATCAGGACAATGAAGCATTTACCATTGTAAATATCAGTCCCAAGATGTTTGAAATGATCGCTAAACTGGATGTGGATGATGATGAAGGCGTCATCAAAACACTAGCCAATAGCATCACCGGTCTACGAATACTTGCAAAGGATGAAGGAGATGGTAGTGCTTTGTATGATGAGGCCACCAGTCAGATCACCAGCAACAATTTTGAGGAACTGCTCACCGTCCGGGATAAAGGTGAAAATATTCGGTTTCTGGTGCGGGAAGGTTCAGGCGACATTATCGAACATCTGGTATTATTGGTGGGAGGGCTTGATCAATTTGTCCTGCTGGACATCACGGGTAAAATTGATTTGAAGACCATTGGTAAACTAGGAAGTGCCATTGATGTGCCAGGAGCCGAACACCTGGAGAAACTAAACGATAATTAAGAACAACCTTGAGAAACACCGTACTCTTCGAAGCAGAGGAGTACGGCCTCTACATTGACAAACTATTCAACCGATATCAAATGAAGACCTTCTTTACTCTATGTATACTTACCCTATCCACTCTTTCTTTTTCACAAACCACTGGAATCGATGATTTCATCTGGCACTACAAGCAAATGCCAAATGTCCACTCCTTCAAGATTGGTTCCTTTTTCACGCGAATCGGCAGCTTGTTTGTCGAAGAACAGTCAGCAAGAAAAGTGATTCGTAAAGCCAAGAAAGCAAGAATCCTAATCTCTGAGGACAGTAGGGACATCATACCTAACGACATAAAATATCTAAAGAAGGATGTTGCACGAGATGGTTACGCGTTTCTTACCAATATCCGGGACGGAGGTGACAAAGTCGATGTGTACATTCGAGAGGATGAGAAGTACATTCGAAACATTCTGGCGTTTATTGAGTCAAGTGATGATCAATTTGTTCTCCTTAGTGTTGATTGTCGATTGACGTACGATGAGATCAGTGACTTAATAAATGATCCAGATCTGTAGTGAATTTATTCTTGTGCCCTTATCTAATGGCATCAATATGAAGGATTGTTGAAATACTGAGTCCTACAAATCTGGCATGAATAGTTGAAGAGATCTAGTCTTGAATGAGTACCTTGCCGGTACGTAAAATTCATGATATGAAATGGCTCTTCTCCACGTCCCTACTCCTATTGCTTATTGTGACTATTCATGCTCAACCCACACCTTCCAGCATTCAGGCACGTGAGAAGGCTTACGAGCAGAGGCTTCAACTTGAAACAGAAAGTCCATTTGAACACATACCAGTCAGAAACATCGGCCCTTCCGTATTCAGTGGAAGAGTGGTGGACATCGAGGTGGATCCTTCTGATGCCACACACTTTTATGTAGCCTACGCCTCGGGAGGCTTATGGGAAACCCGGAATAACGGAACTACGTTCGAACCTCTTTTTGATAAGGAAATGGTAATGACCATCGGAGATATTGCTGTAAACTGGCAGGAAAACATTATCTGGGTGGGTACCGGAGAAAACAATTCCAGTCGCTCCTCCTACGCCGGTATGGGTATGTATCGCAGCGATGATGGGGGAAAATCCTGGTCGCATGCCGGCCTGATAAATTCACATCACATAGGGAGAATCATCCTGCATCCCGAACAAGCAGGCACCTTATGGGTGGCTGTACTGGGTGCGCTGTACTCTGCATCTGAAGATCGTGGAATCTATGTCACTCGTGATGGTGGCAAGACCTGGGACAAGACACTATATATCAATGATAACTGTGGAGGGGTTGACCTGGTGTTAGATCCTAATAATCTTGATGTCCTGTATGCTGCCATGTGGGAGAGAACACGCAGAGCCTGGGATTTTACCGAGGCAGGAGCAGGTTCTGGGATCTATCGCAGCTCGGATGGTGGGTCATCGTGGAATAAAATTTCAAATACTGCACAAGAGTTTCCGGATGGTGACGGTGTAGGTCGAATCGGCCTCGATATTGTAAGTTATGAGGGACAAACACATTTGCTGGCGATCCTGGACAATTACAATCGACGACCCGATGAAGAGGTAGAAGAGGAAGGGCTCACCAAGGAACAACTACGAGATATGTCCGGGGCAGAATTCATGGACCTGGAAAAAGAATTGATCGAAGACTTTCTTTCAGAAAATCGTTTTCCCAGAGAGTATGGAGTCGATACGATCCTTCGTATGATTGAAAACGAAGTTATTACTCCTCTTTCACTGGTCGAGTATCTGGAGGATGAAAACTCACTTCTATTTGACACAGAGGTCGTAGGAGCTGAAGTATACAGATGGAACGCGGGAGACGAGACCTGGGAGAGGACTCATGATGAGTATCTGGACGGTCTTTACTACAGTTATGGCTACTATTTTGGTCAGATAAGAATCAATCCTTCAGACCCGGACAGATTATACATTATGGGAGTCCCTGTCCTTCGTTCGAATGATGGGGGTATGACCTGGACTAATATTAATGGCAGCAATGTACACGTGGATCACCATGCCTTATGGATCAATCCTGACAACAGTCAGCACCTGATTTTAGGTAACGATGGAGGTATCAACATTTCATATGATGATGGTGAAAGTTGGATCAAATGCAACATGCCTCCAGTAGGTCAGTTTTATGCGGTGGCCGTCGATCACGCCAAACCTTACAATGTGTATGGCGGCACACAGGATAATGGTGTTTGGGTAGGCCCCAGCACCTATGAACCCAGCTCGCGTTGGCATAATACCGGACAATATCCCTATAAGGGGCTTCTCGGTGGAGATGGTATGCAGATCCAGGTGGATTGGAGAGATAATCGCACGGTGTACACAGGACTACAATTT
>JAUILM010000036.1 GCA_030432855.1 Bacteroidia bacterium | reverse complement strand
ATCCCGGCTCTCTGTATTCCCTGGGCAATGGTGCTACAACCGTTGACGGAATCCTTTTATTGGGATATCAGTCGGATATAGGTCTTTCTGTCGATTTGCAAGCCGGCTATAGTATCCGAAATGGTGACGTGCCCAATGCTACCTTGTTTCTGACCAAGGTAGGATATGGAACAGACTGGATCTACCTGGATTTGGGACTAGGCCTCCAGGCCTCCGCCGACGGATTGGACATCATGGGACCGGGCTTTACCGGACCTGTTGACTTTCCCAGATCGAAGGTGAACTATAGCCAATTGTTTGGGTGCGTTTATGTGCCACTTTCAGAAACCATTGGAGCGATTGGCAATTGGGGCTTTGCGCTGGGGGGACGAAACATTGGTAAGTACAACTACCTGGGATTAGGTGTGGGATTAAGCTGGTAGTGCTACTCACGGAGATACCTGAGATTTGTTATCCCCCAAAATGGTGATTTTAATGATTCCCCTGCATGGGTGGAGTAAAGTAATAGGTTTGTATTGACCTTTGCCCTATAGGAATGAAGGGACATTCGGTATAAAGATGTTATATTGAATTGTCGTGGATTAAAGTGTCATTCATGCAAAGGATTTCCAAATCTATCTTACCATCATTGATAGTGTTGTTGCTGTCGCTCCACCATATAACAGGATGGAGTCAGACGGCTGAGATCGATAGTCTGAAGGTGCTCGTCAAAGAGCAGTCTTCGGATACCGCCAAAGTTCGCGTCCTTTATAATCTTACGTATCAGTTATTCGGCCACTCATTAGATAGCGCATTGATTTATGCACAGGAGTGCTATCGAATAGGAAAGGATGTCGAAGATCCGGGAATGCGCTGTTCTTCACTATCCATCATGGGTACCTGCTACCTATATATGAATGAGTACGATTCATCCGAGTACTACTACAATCAGGCACTGGAGATTACAAAGCAACATCATATTCCCGATAAGGCATCAGCACTGTATACCAATATGGGCGTGCTATATAAACGACAGGGTAAATTCGATAAGGCTATCGAGCAATATCTGGAAGGACTGGCAGTTGATGATGTAAATGATCAATACTACGGTGGCGTTATAAAGAGAATTAATATTGCAAACCTTTATAGTTCTCAGGGAGACCTGGAAGGAGGCATTCGATATTCCGAAGAAGCACTTGATTTAATACCTCTGGTTGAGCATGAGGCCAAGGATCGAATGCATAGCCTGCTTCTTAATAATCTGGGCACTATCTACCTTCAGGATTCGATGTGGGATAAGGCACTATATTATTTTGACGAATCGCTGGTCATAAATCGACAAATTAATAATCAAAATGAAATAGCACGAAACCTACATAATATCGGTACACTTAAGGAGAAGATCGGGGAGGCTCGACAGGGATTACCTCTGTTGCTTGATGCGCTTCAAATCCGGGAGCGGGTAGATGATCGTGTAGGACTGATTGAAACACACATGGAACTGGGGACGACGTATAGTAAGATGAACGATAACGCAACCAGTCAGGTACATTTCGATCGGGCTATTCAAATTGCGGAAGAAATAGATGACCTGAGTCTCTTGTCAGAAACATATCGAGCGCAGAGCGATGAATATAACCGGTTGGGTAACCATGATTTGGCACTCAATGCACTCAAGAAATCGATCACTTATCATGATAGTCTTCAACAGCAGATTGATCAGCAGACAAAGATTGAAATGGAAGCTAAGTATCAAACTGCTCGAAAAGATGCCCAATTGGCAGCCTCCGATCTATTAATTAGTAAAAGGACAAATCAGCGCAATATGTACATAGCTGCGGGGACGCTTCTTCTGCTGGGCCTTTTCTATTTGTTTGACCGAAATAAAAAGAATAAAAAGCTCTCTGAGGAAAAATTAGATAACCTTAAAAAATATCAGAAAATACTGGCCATGGATGCAATGCTCCAGGGGCAGGAAGATGAACGGAAGCGAATCGCTCAGGATCTTCATGATGGATTGGGCTCTTTACTTGCAGCAGCGCGATTGCAGATGCATACGATACAAAGGGAAATAGAGAAAATGGGAGAGTTGCAACTAGTAGGCAAAACTGAAAAGCTGATTGACACAGCCTGCGATGAAGTACGTCGGATATCTCATGATATGATGCCAAGTGTGTTACTCGAACATGGATTTTTAGAAGCCATTAAAGACCTGGTCGAAGAATTGAAAACGGAGCATGGGCTATTAATTAGATATGACATAAAAGGTAATCCCAATCTCGATGATGCTACCACTTTGAATGTGTATCGGATTATTCAGGAAATTTTACAAAATGCGGTGAAGCATGCACATGCTAATATTATTGAGTTAGATATTGAAAGCACGTCCGAACTTCTGGCAATTTCCGTAACAGATGATGGTGTGGGATTTGATCCTACCCGTATCCAGTCCGATGGGATTGGATTGAAAAATATTCGTTCCCGGGTTAATTACCTGAATGGTAAATTGTCATTTGATAGTCATGATCAGAAAGGATGTATGTATAAGATTCAGATACCACTATCAAAATTGGAAGAAGCCTAGTTATATTATTTACGATTTTTTGTAACCGCTCTTCTAATGTTAGCATCTATTTCAGTCTTCATCTGCTTTCTATCAGAAAGTAACCCTTTTTTTTCCTCAAGCTCTTTTTCAAAATTAGATATTTCGGTCTCAAGATCAAGATTTTCCTTTTCAAGATCCTTAATGCGCTTTTTATTGCGCTCCATCTTTTCCTTCAGATTATTTATATCCCTGGACAAGTCTTCAATTTCGTCTCTTGTTGATGCAATCTGCTGATTATAAAATTCTGGAATACTCACTTCCGCAAAATTGGATAGCAGGGCATACAACTTTTGATACTCTTCAGGATATTGACTACCGGTGATTGGAAGATCTTCGTTGAAATTGGCATAGATGCTGAGCTCTGTGTCCGCTCCTTTTTCAATAAACCGTGCGTAAAAGTTAATCAGATCAGTACTCACTGATTCAATCCTTGCTTCTTCTGCGCGTGCAATCCTGTGCTTACCAAAGAGACCGCCCATATTCATATTGACGTCCTGGTACTTCTTCATGTAATCATCAAACAATTCTCTAAATTCATCTATCTGAATATCCGTAACCAGTGTGATGGCATCTACTGATCCTTCATCCTCTATAACTATTTGTGCAGAGTCCAGGGATATGTTTTGGGCTCTCACACCAGATGTGATAGAGAAAAGGAAAGCGGTGACGAAAGAGAGGGTAAGAAAAGTTAGGCTATTGTTCTTCATAATTCTTGTTACTGTTCTTTGATAATGAGTCTTAGGGATTCGTAGTACTTACACCTACTGATCCCGATTTGTTCGAATAGAGGAAGAATGCGCTTAAGCGATAAAACAAATGGCGATTATTAGAAGTATATTGTTATATGCTTTATATCCTCGGCACGATCGTCTACATAGGATTGGTACTGTATGCTTTGTACCACTTGATTCTTACGGGGGAAAGACCGGTGAAAACATTGGCCTGGCTGATTGCGATTTTGACGATACCGTTTGTTGGATTATTCATGTATTACCTGATCGGCATAAACCGGCGTCGGTTAAAGTTTAATAAGAAAAGTGCCCGAAAGCATGTCAAGTCGTACCATAAAAAGATTGCCGCCCTGCAGAAGTCCAGATTTGCTGTAGATAAATCAAATTGGAGTGTAGGAGAAGCTCAATTAGAAAGATTGATTCGGGTAAATTCTTCCTTTGTGGCGACACAGGGAAATCTGATCAGGCCGCTTTATAATGGT
This sequence comes from Bacteroidia bacterium, assembly GCA_030432855.1. Classification (GTDB taxonomy): domain Bacteria; phylum Bacteroidota; class Bacteroidia; order Chitinophagales; family Saprospiraceae; genus JABDMH01. Next base: position 12,198 of record JAUILM010000036.1, on the reverse strand, counting down.
TCACTCACTTTCGAGGCCATTTTTGAGGCTATGGAAGAAGCGAAGCACTTTATTCATGTACAATATTACATTTTTGAGGAGGGAGATCTCACCAATAGATTTCTTGAAATCTTCGGACGTAAAGCTGATCAAGGCGTAAAGGTTAGACTGATTTATGACGGACTGGGAAGTTTCGGACTAAGTCGCTCATACCGTCAACGTCTTGATGATGCCGGAGTAGAGCATGCCTGTTATCTTCCGATTGTATCCAAGCGAATTGACAGTACGCTCAATTTCAGAAATCATCGAAAAATTGTGATAGTTGATGGGGAGATAGGTTTCACGGGTGGAATCAATGTCACTGATAAATATATCAAGGGTGATCCCGAACTGGGAGATTGGTATGATATTCATTTGCAATTGGAAGGTCCTGCCGTTGCGAGTCTTAATGCCGTTTTTCTGATGGATTGGTATTACGGGAATGATAATGGGGAATTACTGGATGACGACTACTTTCCTATACCTAAAAAGGCAGGTAATATGGTGGCCCAAATCGTACATAGTGGGCCAGATAATAGCTTTTCAAGCGTACAGCAGCAGTATTTTCAACTGATCAACCGGGCGAATAAGTATGTGTATATCGCTAATTCCTACGTGATCCCCGGTGAGGCAATTCTACTGGCACTGAAGACGGCTGCCATTAGTGGAAAGGAGGTACGGCTACTATTACCTAAACATTCAGATTCTAAATTGGTGGAATGGACCATTCGTTCCTACCTCCCGGAATTAATCAAAGCGAACATTAAAGTGTATTTATTCGACAAGGGATTTTTACACTGTAAGATGGTCCTGGTAGATGATGAAGTGGCATCCATCGGAACTGCCAACCTGGACATTCGAAGTTTTGAGCAAAATTTCGAGGTGAATGTGATGATGTATGATGAAGATATCACCCGGGAGTTAAAAAATCATTTTCTCTCGTATTGCTCCATGAGTGAACTGTACACGGAGGAAGATGTGAAAAACCGGAGTCATCGTACCAAGATTCTGGAAGGGATGGCACGGGTCTTTAGTCCGATCTTATAATTTTGGGTTGTTTAGTGATCTGAGGGATTGCTGATGTGCACGAATAAGATGGGAGGTCCTGGAAAATCCGAAATACTACATGATCATGTGGGGAATACAAATGTGAATTGGTAGATCTTGCCGAAAAGAAAAGTATGAAGGTAAGCAGCCCACTCATTTTGTTATTCGTCCTGAATTTTCTACGTATTCAGGGCCAGAATCCATCCTCAGAGTTAGCACCAGACGCCTTGATTTTACAAGAACCCGACTTCTTCAATAGAGCAAGTGTAGAATATAAGAATGGTCAATTATTTCTTAAGAATGATACTGAAAACTTTGGTATTCAATTAATTTCCAAGGGTAGTATTATTTTACAAAACGATGATCTCACCGGCCGAATGTTTCTGCATGATGATGGCTCTTTTCAATTGGGAGTTTCCTCCAATTCATTTGGTAAGATTGGAAAGCTGGATATTTACCACAGCAGCAATGCAGCCAGTCCCCACCTCAACCTGGTTGAAACGGCAGTAAATGCATCTAGTCGGCTGACCTTCTTAAATGATAACACACCTGCTGTTAACTGGACCCTCGCTGCTCGCTTTCAGCCCGAAGATGAAAAATTTGGGATGTATTTGAGTGGGGAAGAACGATTGCTCTATTCAGAAGCAGACAGCACGTGGAGTTTTCTAGGGAATCTGAGTTTTGATGGTACTTCTCTGGTGCTTAATCATGATGGACATCATGATGGTGCTGAAATTCGTCTCAAAAATTCCAACGGAGATCAAAGGGTTTCCATACTTGCTACACCTACCGTCGAAAATCCAGGTGGATGGGTGGCACTGCATAACTCTCAAAATGAACGCACGGTAGTGCTGCAAGCTGATGATGATGACGATGGTGCCAAACTGGTTATGTCTAAAGGGGATGGCATCACAAAGTTGATTCTGGATGCCGATTATCAAAACACGGGGTTCTCAAGAGTTCAGACCGATGAATTACAATTAACCGGTGGATCTGATTTTGCAGAGGGGTTTGAGGTAAGATCGGCAATAGAACTAGAGCCAGGGATGTTGGTATCTATCGACCCAACGACGGAGGGTGGCTTAACGATATCTAGACAACAATATGATCGAACGGTCGCGGGAGTGATATCTGGTGCAAAAGGAATACGTCCTGGAATGGTAATGGGGCAAAGCGGAACCGTAGCAGATGGTAGGCATCCAGTAGCATTAGCTGGTCGGGTCTATGTCCAAGCCACTGAGCAAAATGGGAGAATCAGACCCGGTGATCTATTGACAACCTCAGATGAGCCAGGAAAAGCCATGCGTGCCAGTTTGGAAGGAGGCCGTGCTTTTGGTGCCATTGTAGGAAAGGCTATTTCGAGTATGGATGATGACGGCTTTGTCCTCGTTCTGGTAAACCTAAATTGATTTATTATGCAACGAATAATCAAGCTGCCAGGCACTCTATTAGTTATGCTTATCATTTGTGTTCCAGTCTATGCTCAGGACTATCTCAAAATCAGAGTCAGCTTTAAGATCATTGTCAGTCCATACATAGGTACGAACCCACCGGGTATAAACGCTCCGGCTATTGAATCTGAAATGGCAGAAGTCAATCGACTTCTGCAGTCCACCAAGTCAGGGATGCTGTTTGAACTGGTTGAGGTCGAAACAGTAGGTGGCGTTCAAGATTCTGTTTCGCTCAAATTTTACGATGTAAGTGTGGGCGTCAGGAGGGACGAGTTGGAAATCGCGGCAGAATTAGACCCGATAAATTACAAATGGCGTGAGGATTGTATTAATGTATACATCAATGGAGCTACTTTGGGTCGTCCAGGTGCCTGCTCATTTCCAACCTTCACTCAGGATGAGGTTGTTTTTTTGAGTTCAGAAGGCTTGGTTGCTACCACCATTCTGCACGAGATAGGACATTTTTTTCACTTGATTCATACACATCAAGGACAAAGTCCAGATTCTTGTGATGGCTACACTGGAGGGGGACTCCCTGGATCGGCTGATCTTATCGACGATACACTGGACGACTTTTCCTGCTGGGACTCTATTGACAGTATGTCGATGTATCACTTTAGTCAAGCATTCAATGACATTTCAGATCCTGCTAGCCAGAAACTCTTGCTGGAGAGCTATCATAATATTATGTCGTATCATCAAGATGAGCAGTACCTGACAGCAGACCAGATGAAAAGATGGCATGACAAAATTTGGGTTCATACATCCAGACAGGATGTTGTCACGGGGTTTCCCAGATACGTAGATAAGGCATCTCCCTGCACACTTGGATGCAGTTGTTCAGGGAGACCTTATGACGCATATGCGGACATGGATTGTGCCATCGATGCAACAGTTTCTAGTCAGGATGATGTCATTATAGTAGCTCCTGGCACGTATGATCTGACTACTAAAACCATAAATAGTCCTCTCTTAATGATTTCAACTAAAGAAGGAGGTGTACTTTTACGATAGTGAAGTATTTACCTGTAATCATAGTTTTTATCGGTCTGTGTCTGCCAAATACGTCGAAAGCACAGGATGTGCCGGTACTTATGGAGGAGGCTATGGATTGGCTGCACTCTGATTTAGATAGCAGTATAAGCTACTGGCAACGGGCACAGCAGGTGGCTGAATCGAATGCTGAATGGAGAGATTCTCTTTATCCCATCTACTACTATTTGTGCCAGTTGCATTATTTTAAAAAAGATTCTGCATCTACTCAATATGCAGATAAGGCATTGAAAATCTGCGCAGATTGCACAGGTGCCACTGATCTATTTAAAATCAAAGCAGAGGCCGTCGAATTTGAAGATATAGCACTTGCTGATTCACTCTTCAAGCGAGGGATTGAGGTAGGATTGATATTACAAGATTCCGGAGGTGTGGCAGCCTGCCATAGTCAATATGGAGACTTACATTTTCGGAGTGGAGATTTTGTAAACGCGTTAAATTCCAAATTGGTCTCTCTAGACTACACGAGTGCACCCTTAGCTCGTGCCAATTCACTCGCGGGCATCGCTTCTGTCTTTCTTGAAATAGGTTTGTTGGATAGAGCAGAAGAATTTAGTAGATCGTCCATTGAGATCTGTCAGAGTCATGGCTTTAGCTGTAGTCGTGATATACGAACAGTTGTGCTGGCCATGATACTTACCCAGCAGGGAGCTGAGGGCGAGGCACAGGTTTTACTTGAGTCTGTGGACCAGAATGCTAAGAACAGCGCATTGACACAATTAGTTTCAGCCAGAATCGCCAGAAATAGGGGCAATACCGAATATGCATTGCAGCACCTCCTGAAGGGGTTAGCTGATGAAACAATCTCGTCCTTATATTATGAGGGAAATATTCATTTGGAGCTGGCTCAGTGTTATAAGGAACTGAATGATTATCCTCTCGCGACCAGGCATGCTCAAAGAGGACTGGAGATTGGTAGGTCGCTGCATTCTCTCAATCTGGTGAGTAAAGCATTGTATGCACTGTCCGATCTATCTATGGAGGACAGCAGAAGATCCCTGAGCTACTTACAAGAAGCAAACACTATTTCAGATTCGCTCAATTCGGTTGCTATTCGCAGTGAGATCTTAGCATCTGAGCGCGAATATGATCGGCGTGAGAAGCAAATGCAGATAAATCTTCTCAGTGTTTCAAATGAGTTGAAAGTTGAAGAAATTAAGAAAAGAAATATTCTTATCGCACTCACTGTGGGTGGACTGCTGGGGCTGTCGTTCTTATTATTTTTAATTCTTAATAAGAATCGAAGAATCTCAGATCAACACGAAGTTATTAGCAAAAATGTTAAGGAAAAAGAACTTCTACTCAGAGAAATACATCATAGAGTTAAGAATAACTTGCAGGTTATTTCTTCCTTACTACGGTTACAAAGAAATGATCTAGATAAAAAAAGTCCTGATCAAATCTTGTTGGAAAGTCAGAGTAGGGTAGATGCCATGTCTATCATTCATCAAAATTTATATACAGAGCATGAACTGGAAAATATCTCAATCCCGGAATATCTTGCTCAACTGGTTCAAAATCTCTTCAATACCTACAATATCGATTCTCAAAAAATCTCTCTGGTTAAAAATATTGACCCAATTTCTTTGCCTTTGGATTTAGTTGTGCCAGTAGGACTCATTTTAAATGAATTATTGTCCAATGCATTAAAATATGCCTTTGTAGGACAAGAAATGGGGAAAATTGAAGTTTCGTTCCGTCAGGTTGAAGATCAACTAGAGCTTTCAGTGATCGATGATGGGATCGGCCTGGATCAGCAGAACTCTCAAGGGCAGTTTGGGATGACCCTGGTGGAGGCTCTCGTCGAAAAACTAGAGGGAGAGCTCAAAATTAACGGATTAAATGGCTCCGAGTTTCGAATTTCATTTCCTGGGAAAAGTGGAGGTATTTTATGACTTCGGAGCCAGCAAAATCTATTTTGATCGTTGAAGATGAACCGATTATTGCCCTCGATCTAAAAGCTCTATTGGAAAGGGAAGGTTACCTTGTAACGGTCAGATACCAGGGATACAAGGCACTGGATTTATTAGAACGAGTTGATTTCAATGCAGCTATAGTTGATATTCACCTTAAAGTAGGTAATGATGGTATCGAAATTGGACATTTGCTAAGCGAGAAAAGGATTCCCTTCATTTACCTCACATCTTTTTATGACCAGGAGACATTGGAGAAGGCAGCTGAGACCTCCCCGGCTGGATATCTAGTAAAGCCCTTTCAACCCCAAACACTCTTAAGTAGCCTAATGATGGCATTAAATCGGCCCAGATTAGTAGCTACGATTCATCCTCCTGTGGCTTTGACGGGTACAGAGGAAATCATTTGCAATATTTTATCGCAAGGAAAAAGCTACCAGGAGATTGCTGATCAAATGAGCATTTCAATAAATACGGTCCGATTTCACATCAAAAACATTTATGTGAAGTATGACGTAAGTAATCGTGCTCAGTTGTTGAACAAACTCTTGACCTCTAGGTAGTTCCTATGGCGACTGGATACACTTTGGGAGTGTTCATTTATGAACAATATTGTACGCATCCGGACGATTTAGATTCATCATTTACAGCCTGAAATGTAAGTAGATGACACAGTGTCAATGATTTAGATATCATGGTCTGTTCTTTGTGCTCTGAAAGGCTAGTTAAACTGACCGATCATGATGACTAGACACTACCTAAAGATTGCATTTCGAGTATTATCAAGACAGCGACTGACCGCATCTATCAATATTTTAGGTCTGGCACTGGGTATAGGCTCGGCTTGTCTCGCCTATGTCGTAATAAATAATGAATTATCCTATGATCGCTTTCATCGAGAATCTGAAAATATCTATTGGCTTTCTGCAGCCGTTGCCAATCGTGTTAATCTAGCTAGTACCCCTGCACCTTTAGCTCCGTCACTTGCTGAGGATTTTCCCGAAGTGAACGACTATTTGCGGTTGGAAGAGCAGGAAGTGCTCATTAAAAACGGAAGAGAATATTTTAAGGAAATTGTCCATTTTTCAGATGAACATTTTTTCTCGTTCTTTAATTTTCCCATGCTAGATGGATCTCGTGAAAATGTATTGAAGGATCCCCGGGGCATTGTAATTAGCGAAAGGATGGCTCAAAGATATTTTGGGACTAAGGATCCCATAGGAGCAGAATTGGAGATTGAGCATGCTGGAAGGAAAGATGTCTTTTTTGTAACTGCAGTCGCTGAGAATCCTCCTGCTAATTCAAGTATTCAGTTTGACGCCGTTTTTTCCTACCATTACCTATTGCAAAACGACACATCTGGCAGGCGTAATTCCTGGAAAGACTTTCCAGCCACGAGTTTTATTCGCCTGAGACAGCAGTCCGATATTCAAATACTTCGTCAGGCGATGCCAGAGTTTACCGGAAGGAATCTGTCTTCTCTAGGAGAGGTCTCAGATATACACTTCAATATCAGAGCTCTTGCCAATTATCATCTCAGAGACAGGTACTCAGCGAACGGTCTTACAGCACCATCGGATATGAGATACTTGAAAATCTTAGGCTTCATCGCATTTATAATCCTGGCAGTGGCTTGCTTAAATTTTATTACCCTATCAAATGCAGCGAGTTCATCCAGGTTTACAGAAGTTGGAGTGAGGAAAACTATGGGAGCCATTAGTTCACAGCTCAAAGTCCAATTTTGGACTCAGTCCATCTTAATTAGTTTTATTGCGATGTTGTTGGGCTTATTTTTTCTTCGACTCTGCTGGCCATATTTGGAAACCTTCACCGGTTTTACCCCCAATTTACCATGGTGGACTTTGAAAGTTGTAGTAGCCTTTTTTTCTATCGCACTTTTCACAGGAGTATTAGCCGGTGCTTATCCGGCATATCTTATGTCTCGATACGATCCGGTTAGATCATTCAAATCTGACCTTAGGGCAGGTGGCAACAACATGGTTACTAGATTGGGCCTGGTTTTTCAGTTTACACTGTCAATTGGGTTAATGGCATGCACAATGATCATTCTACAACAACAGCACTTTCTGAAAAATAGAAATCTGGGTATTTCTGAAGAGCAAATGATGGTAATTTCTACGCAGTTAGAAAGAAATCAACCGGATAGATCTGCTCAGGTAGTTGATCAAATGAAGCAACGATTGTTACAGGAACCCGCTGTGCAGCAAGTGGCTGCGGTTTCGAATTCATTTACTAAGGGCAATAGTGCCTTTTTCCTTGAAACTGATGAGGGAACTCACGATGCTGTTTTCTTTTATGATGTAGATGAACTGTATGTACCTATACTAGATATTGCGATTCAAGCCGGGAGAAATTTTCGAAACGATCTCAGCGACAATCAGCATAATGATCTCCTGGTAAATGAATCCTTTGTGAAGAAATATGAAATTGTGGATCCAGTGGGATATATTCTTGATGATCGATTCGCCGGAGAAGCTGGATCAAGGATCGTTGGAGTCGTGGAAGATTTTCATTATCTGGACTTAAGACAGGAAATAAGGCCTTTGATATTGAGAAAAAATAAGGATGCGCATTTCAGGCATCTCCTTGTAAAAGTGGTACCCGGGGCATTGACTGAAAGTGTCACAGCAATTCGTCGTGCGTGGAAAGATATCAATCCCAATCTTCCGTTTGATTTTTCGTTTCTGGACGAGGATCTTCAGCAGCAGTATCAAAGTGAAACTCGATGGGGAAAAATTGTCTCAATTTCATCATTATTCGCCTTGTTGATTGCTAGTCTCGGGTTGTTTGGACTAATGGCTTTGATTTTAGTGGAGCGCAAAAAAGAATTGAGCATTCGGAAAATATTGGGTGCTTCATTTTCAGGAGTCAGTTGGTTGGTCAGTCGTCAATTGCTTACGCTCATCTTGATTTCAGGTCTAATTGCTATACCGCTGGTCTGGTATGGTATGAATATCTGGCTGGAATCATATGCCTATCGAATTATTATTAGTCCACTTACCTTCCTCTCCGTTATGATTATCATTTTGGTATTGGTGGGAAGCATGGTCTTTGTGAATACATGGAGGGCTCATAGAAGGGAACCGGCCACGGTTTTGAGAAGCGAATAGATAGTAGTGCGTTATAAAAATCAAGGAAGAGGTTTCGGGGTGTGACCGTCATCTCTATATATGCATAGTCCATAGGTGGTTACGAGTCTGATATAATGGTATGAATAAAATAGGATCCCGTGGAGCGGAAATTGAGGGTGAGCTCTTCGCGCAGAATCATTAGATGGGTCTTAGTGATAGCATTCAATGCAATCCAGGACATGGCTGTGTTGTAATTCTCAAATACTTTTTTCATGACTGTTGATTTAGTTTGTGAATAAAAACTTTACAACTATATGTGTATTGAGAAGGTGGAAATGTCCTGGGGGAGTTTTGGAGAATGTGTAAGAGCTGGTTTCTCTGGTTAATCCATGGGATAGTTAGAAGGTTTACTCAAGTCCATTTAGATCCGTATATTAGTAATTGTGATAGATGCTACACTCCACCGAACTGTTATGACCATCATGCTATTTGTTCTATATGGTAATGTACTCTCTGCTCAATATGTACATCTTACATCACAGAATGATGTCGATAGCTTCCCAATTAACTATCCCGGTCAAGATACTGTGAACAGAGTCATCATTGGATACACTACGATTTCAGACATATCTACTGATATTGTGAACCTGGACAGTCTCAGACAGATCAAGTATATACAGGGTGAACTAATTATTTCTGAAAATGATTCACTTGAGTCTCTCAGTGGATTAGATTCACTTTCAGAAATAAGTTACTATTTCCGTATTAGTCGAAATGGTCGCCTGAGATCGATAGAAAACCTAATTTCACTAGATTCCGTAGGATACTTTATTAGCATCGCGTACAATGATAGTCTTACATCATGCGCAGTGGATTTCATTTGTAAGAAAATGAAGGATGACCCGGTCAATATTTATATCCAAGAGAATAGCTTAGGTTGTGATGGTCCGGATGAACTACTAGACTTTTGTAATCTCCAGTGCGACTGTCCACCGGGCATTAATTTTTCTAGCCAAGAAAAGTTGGATAGTTTTCCCATCAAGTTTCCTGATTGTACTCACATAGTAGGAAATGTGAATATTTCTGGCGACTATATACATAATTTAGACAGTTTATTGCAGGTAGAATTAATAGAAGGAAGCCTAAACATCCTTTCTGGGACCAATCTTGAGGATCTGGAGGGTCTCGATTCACTTAAAAGTGTTTCGGGTGACATACATCTATACGAAAATGATAAGATACAAGATTTAAAGGGTCTACAAGCTTTGGTGAATTGTGGCGGCAGCTTCAGGGCCCTTTATAATGATAAATTGACTTCATTTGCGTCTCTCGAAAAATTGGAACATGTCGGGGAGTCATTGCAGTTGTATGGTAATGCTCGATTAAAATATCTTACCGGATTAGAATCTCTAAGGGACGTGGGGAATTTATCGATTAGTGGAAATGATTCACTGATTGATTTAAGTGGTCTTTCTTCTCTGGATACTATCAGAGGTGACGTGGGATTATACGGTAATTTCATGGTTCAGGATTATACAGGACTTAATAGCTTAGAGTGGGTTGGCGGTAGATTTGGTTCAGATATTCCACAGCTTAGTGGTCTGGAGTCTCTAACTACGATTGGAAAGGAGCTTTGGTTGCAGGATGTGGAAATAACAAATTTCATGGCAATTGATAACCTGGATTCATTGGGTGGCTTGACCATACAGTATTGTACCCTTCTGGAGGACTTTCAGGGCTTAGAGAATGTTAACTCTCTTCCCATTGGTTTTATCTGTGAGGGTAATTCTTCTCTGATGAGTTTGGAAGGGTTAAATGGATTAAGGGAGGTGAATGAGATTAGTATTAATCATAATTCGAATCTTGCTTCGCTTTCTGGTCTTGATTCTCTGGATAAAGTATTGTGGAGTCTAGAAATTATTGGAAACACCGGACTTCATGAATTAAGTGGATTAAACAATCTATCATTTGTAGGCGGGGACTTGAATATAGTGTTCAATACAGTGTTGCATCACATTCAAGACCTATCTGTAGTAAATTATATTGGTGGTGATTTATACCTTGGTTTCAATTCTAATCTAGTCGATTTACAGGGATTGGAGAGTCTGGAAGGGATAGGTGGAAACTTCTACATTGAATCATCGAATTCTTTGAAAAGCTTTACCGGGGTAGGAAATTTAAAATCTATTGATGGTGATTTTATAATCACTAAAAATAATGCTTTGTTAAAGATTAACGATCTTCGGATAGATTCCATTCAGGGCTCTCTTTATATTTATTCAAATCCTAATCTACTTAGTGTGAGTGGCTTTGATTCCACGCTTTTCATTGGAGATAATATTAGAGTGTATAATAATGAAAGTCTTTCAACGTGCGAAGTAAGATCATTTTGCAATTTTATTGCAACACATCCTGATGAGGATCATTATTTCTCAGGTAATCAAATTGGTTGCAACAGTGCAGTTGAGGTTATGGCCAGGTGCAGATCTTGTCCCTGTCAATTGACGGAGCAAAATATTTGGATTGGTGCAAGTGATAACAAGTGGCATACTCCTTATAATTGGAGTCAGCTTCGAGTACCGAGCGTATGTGATGTTGTTTCAATTGAAGAAAGTCATATTCCTATCATCTTAGAAAGTAATCGAACTGCTGAGTGTTATTCTCTCTTTGTATCGAATGGTATAGAATTTACACAGGAGATAGGTGCAATTATGATGGTAGGATGCTCCGAGAATGTGAATAATGACAAGAACTAGATAGAATTTACTTCTGCTACCATTTGCCCGTACTCCATCTTTATCACACGGTCTGCAACATGGAAATAGCGATCGTCATGTGAAACAAGGATAATAGTCTTGTCCTGCGCCCTCAGGTCTTGGATGAATCATCGAGTATAGACACGATGAGCGCGAGTCGCTTTCTTTGACCGGTAGATAGATTCAGCTGAGTAAATCGCCCCGATGCAAAGGCCGTCTTGTGATCAATGCCAAACATCTTAAGATATTGATCAATACGCGTACGAGAGACCCGGTCGGTGCCATAGAGCTTCCTGAAAAGATGAAAATCAGTAAAGACGGCAGAGAATAATTCCCGGTATGTAGCATAGTTTTTATCACCCACCATTTGATCATCAACCGTGATTCTTCCACTATCGGGGAGGTATAATCCGGATATGATTTTGAGTAAGGTGGATTTACCACTTCCATTACCTCCCACCAGCATGAGAATTTCACCTTTTCGTACTTCAAATTCCATGGGGCCCACGTTAAAAGAACTCTCTCCCGCATTTTCGGTATAGGTAAATGTCAGATCTTCGCATCGAATCATGTCCTTGAATCCAAGAGGTAGCACCTTCAAAGGATCTTCGGGCCACAAAACCGAATTGGAGTTGGTCAGTGTCTCCTCCAGCTGATGGATGTTTTTTGCAGCCATATTGGCTTTGGTGAAAACCTGAACGCTACTCACAATGGTCTCTATAGGACCAATGATGAAGAGAAGGGCAGTAACAATGGCATCCTATGTAAAAGCACCGCAACCCTAGAACCGGTGAGTGGTTATGATATGTAGTTATTATTATTTCATAAAATTAGTGTTTTATTTCTATAGTTCTGCATCCTATGTGTG
>JAUILM010000822.1 GCA_030432855.1 Bacteroidia bacterium | reverse complement strand
CCATTTCTTGTCTCCAAAAGCAAGGGAACGAGTCTTGCTTTTGATGTTGTTTGTGACCGTTGCATCGGCTCCAAATCCCTGCTCATATTTATGATTTTTCCAGGAGCTCAGCAGGTCAAAAATTTCTACCGTTCTATTATGCAAAGTCAACCAGTTACTGGCACCGGTATCAATTTTTAGATTCATGGTGGTGACCGTGCTATTTTTCCTGGGTTGTACTTTCACTATCAGGCCAAAGAGGTTGGACTCCAGGTTAGTAAGTTTACTTGCTGTAGCGTCACCTTGATATGAAAAACTATCCGGCAAATAGAACTTCATTTCACGATCGTCAATATTTGTTTCTGTTACATATTTATCCAATAAATCTAATCCAATTACGCCATCTACCTGATACTTGAAAAGTTGGGTAATGTGGGAGAGATCCATCAAAATTAACGTCGTGCTATCGAGTGCCACATCATTACCTATCAGTATTCTATTGGACGAAGACTCCTGCGAAAGTAGTGTCTTGCCCGAGGTGCCTACTCTGGCCTCTCCCGTCCTGATCAGAGAAAGCTTTTCTGCTACCTCCGAGTCAATGACCGTGACACCTGCTCCTGTGTCAAAGAGGAAATGTAAAGTGTCTTTATTTTCATTGACTTGCAGGTTGATAAATATGAGATGGTTGACTATGTCGAAGGGTACAATATCAACCGGTATTTGCGCTATTGAAGGATTGCGTAGAAATAAGCCTAGAGCGAGGATTAGCATTGTTTTTAAGGTGCTATTCACACGAGACATTGAAATGTGTTTAGATATTGAAAGTAATGAAGTCTAATGACCTGTTGTTTTTCATATCATCTCTCTTTGGGCTTACTTATCTTCGATTTTTAGTTGGCATGACGGATCAATTTTCTTAGGTTCTACCGATTATAGAATGATAAAGAAAACAAATTAATTCTTTTTTATTTTTGGTTGGTGCATACTTATGCAATGTAAGCCTCCGCCTCCCAAATTTACTGCAAGGGCATCCACCATGATTATTTTTTTATCGGGAAAGACCTTTTGAAGGATATTGCGTGCTCCTTCATCCCTTGATTTTAATACTTCTGGCATGCCCTTTCTCCAATATTTTTGCCCTACGATGATGCGATTCGTAATTATGAAATTCAGATAACTGGCGGGGACAATCACTTTGACAGCCTCTCCGTCGGGAAATACACTACCATCTCTGTATTCCAGGTCTTTAATGTAGTCATATACATAGTCACCGGGAGACAGAGTACTGAAGATGCTGGGTGGCAGGGGCAACCTGATAATGTGAAACGGGTTTCCATCCTGATCGGTACTTTCAGCTAATATTCTGTAGTTTTCTTCCAGTCTTCGATCATTCTCCCGGGCAATAGGATCATGCATGTCGGCACTGTCGATATCAGCCAGTAGGATTGTACTGTCATTTACAAATCGTGCAAATTCATCGACATGTCCATTGGTGGTCACCACTGTGTAGGCAGATTCATGCTCCACTTTGAGTGGTCCCAGGAAAGTATGGCGATCTTCCATTAATCCTTGCTGTAGCCAGATCACTTTGTCGACACCCAGAAGTCTTTGATACTCAGCCTCCATTTCATTCCTTGTCATGTGTGGATTTCTTCCTTTCTCGACTACCTCCGTAGTGATGAGCGTTCCTTTTCCGTTCAGTTCACGATTTCCACCTTCACTGATCATGGTACTGGAGATAAGTGAGAGACCCAGGGATTTTGCCACCTCTTCATCAAATGATTCCTCGATCTGGCTGTAGGGGTCCAGCGTATCCGCATATCCCCAGGAGTCGAAGTTGAAATCCGCAATAGCATGTGTGCCATCAGTCATTTCTACAAATACAGGTCCCATGTCCCGGGTCCAGATTTCAACCGAGGGTACGATGCGGAGTTGCACATTGTCGGATGTTGGATATCGTTTTTCCAGTATGTTTTTAGCTTTCGCATATATGTCCTGATCTGCACAACTGATCACTATCTGCAGATCCTTATACAGTGCATCGATGATTTGAAGCGTGACATCCTGTACAGATTCGCCATTCTTATGATCTGTCTGGGGCCAAATCAGCCAGAGGGCCTCGATTTCTTCAAATTCTCCCATTTGGCGCTTTACTTCCAACGCATGATTGCCAACCTTTTTGTGGAATATGCAGGAGGGTGTAAAAAGTAAAAGAGCAAGTGAAAAAAGGAGGTATAATCTCATCTTATTTTTCGGATGTTGACTGGATGCTGGCAGTGGATTTGCCTTCTGTATAATCTTTATTGTATTGTGCCGCCGAAAGATAGTATTAATCGTATTAACGAATAGATATCATGCTTTTAGATTTGTGATTATTAAATGGGCCAGATCGCATGGGCCGAATGGATTCTGTTGGCTATGATTGGATAGGGTGGAAGCTATGGGTCGTACCTACGGCACTCTCTGGGATATGCGATGCATATAGCGGATTAAAATCCGCTATTATGATTTTCCGTGCCTCTGGCACTCGGACAAGTGCGGGCGGACTCCCCGGTTTTCGCAGCTTGCGAGAAAACAGGGGGCGGGGGTGCGGGTGGGTAAAGTCAGGAGATAGTATAAATCACGCTCCTGAAAGGCATTTCCCCAAAAAAGAGCGATATATATTTCGATTAAAATCCGCGGGTAAGATTTTTCCGTGCCGCTGGCACTCGGGTAAGAAGTGGTATGCGTTTATTTTTATGGGATAGAATGATTAGCTTGTATCAAGTATTCTGGATAGCAAGTGTAAAGCTATGGGTCGTACCTACGGCACTCTCTGGGATATGCGATGCATATATGGCGGATTAAAATCCGCCAGTAAGATTTTCCGTGCCGCTGGCACTCATACAAGTGCGGGCGGACTCCCCGGTTTTCGCAGCTTGCGAGAAAACAGGGGGCGGGGGTGCGGGTGGGTAAAGTCAGG
>JAUILM010000821.1 GCA_030432855.1 Bacteroidia bacterium | reverse complement strand
GCATCCTCAATAGTCACCTGGCGAAGCATTCTTTCTTCAGGATCCATCGTAGTTTCCCAAAGTTGATCGGCATTCATCTCACCCAGACCCTTATAGCGTTGAATCTTTATGGATGAATCACTGCCACCCTGACTGTAGGACTCAATAGCGGCTTTTCGCTCTTCTTCATTCCAGCAATAGACACTCTGCTTACCTTTTTTCACTTGATAAAGTGGTGGCGCAGCAATGTAGATGAACCCCTGCTCAACCAGTTTGCGCATGTATCGGAAAAAGAACGTCAGTATCAACGTGGTGATGTGACTTCCATCGACGTCGGCATCCGTCATGATTACGATCTTGTGATAACGAAGCTTCTCAGTATTCAGGACCCGCTCACCATCTTTATTTTCCATGCTGACACCTAGTGCCGTAAACATGTTCTTGATCTCCTCATTGTCATAGATCTTGTGCTCCAGTGCCTTTTCTACATTCAGGATTTTACCACGTAGGGGAAGAATGGCCTGAAAATGTCGGTCACGGCCCTGCTTGGCAGTACCTCCGGCCGAGTCTCCCTCTACCAGGAATATCTCCGATTCCACCGGATCTTTCGAAGTACAATCAGACAGTTTCCCGGGAAGTCCTCCTCCAGCCAATACATTCTTGCGTTGTACTGATTCACGGGCTTTTCGGGCAGCCTCTCGTGCTGTGGCAGCCAGTACCACTTTATTGACAATGGTCTTGGCTTTCTTCGGGTTTTCCTCCAGGTAGTGCTTAAGTACATCACCGACACACTGAGATACGATCGACGTAACTTCAGAGTTACCCAGTTCTCCTTTAGTTTGCCCTTTAAACTGAGGCTCCGGCACTTTCACTGAGACTACAGCGGTAAGACCTTCGCGAAAGTCTTCACCTGAGACTTTAAACTTCAGCTTACTGAAGAAACCGTTTTCTTCACCATATTTGGAAAACTCCCGAGTAATGGCACGCTTGAAACCACTTACATGTGTACCACCTTCACGTGTGGCAATGTTGTTTACAAAGGAATATATGTTTTCTGAGTAGCTGGTATTGTATTGCATCGCGACCTCTACCTCAACATCATCTTTCTTACCCGTCATGAAGATAGGCTCTTCGATAAGAGGAGTCCTGCTCTCATCCAGATACAGGACAAACTCAGTCAAACCACCATCCGAATGAAAAATTTCAGATTTAAAGGATCCGTCTTCCTCCGTCTCACGCTCATCAACAATTGTTAGCGTCAGTCCCTTGTTTAGGAAGGACAGTTCACGGAGACGATGTGCCAGGGTTTCGTATTTGAAAATGAGTGTATCAAATATTTCACCATCGGGCTGGAAAGTAATGTAGGTACCGGTATCCGATGCAGTTCCCACCTCTTCCACGGGAGTGGTGGGCACTCCTTTACTGTATGATTGCTTAAATATCTTTCCCTCTCGATGGACTTCGGCGGTAAGCTTTTCAGACAAGGCATTCACACAAGATACACCCACACCGTGGAGTCCTCCGGAGACCTTATAGGTATCTTTATCAAATTTTCCCCCGGCATGAAGGACGGTCATTACCACTTCCAGTGCTGACTTTTGCAGTTTTTCATGCATGCCTACGGGTATCCCCCGGCCGTTGTCCTTGACGGTCATCGATCCATCCATATGGATGGTCATTAATATCTGGTCACAGTGACCCGCCAGATGCTCATCAATGGAATTGTCGACAACCTCCCACACCAGATGGTGCAAGCCCTTGACATCGGTACTTCCGATGTACATACCCGGGCGTTTACGGACAGCTTCTAAACCCTCAAGTGCCTGAATATTATTAGCACTGTAATCACTTTTCTGCGATGTCATATATTCGTTTCTGTATCTGATTATTTTGCGGTACAAAGATACGAAATATCAGGGGTATAGCACAGTCGCACTCTGATCTTAAAGCATTAATTTTGAGCGGATTTCATAATTATTTTTCAACAATAAGTTAATATCTAAGATTGTTTCAGATATTGACGAAAGAACCAGGGATGACAGAACAAAAAATCGAGTATTTGATCTCTTCTGAGGGGCAGCTAACCGGTGTGGTAGAGCAGATGGTACCCAAGCTGCAAGGTGCTATGGTAATCACTTTCTCAGGAGATCTGGGAGCAGGTAAAACCACACTGATAAAGGTGCTTTGCAAGGCCTGGGACGTAGTAGACAATGTGGCAAGTCCTACCTTCTCCATCGTCAATTCCTACACGACCAAAGAGGGAAAGGCGATTCATCATATGGATCTTTATCGTCTGGAAGACGTGCAGGAAGCATTGGATATTGGTATCGAAGAGTACTGGTATGATCCCAATGCTATTACGTTGATTGAGTGGCCGGAAATCGTGGATCATTTTTTGCCAGACAATACCTGCAAAATAGAAATTGAGGCAGATGAAAGTGGCCAGCGAAAAATTGTACTTTTATATTCGACTTGATAAATCATTATGACGGATCCGAAACGGATATCGGTAGAAGAATACCTCTCTATGGGTCGATTCGAAACCAAAGCTGAGGTACTGGATGTGAAGCAGGGTCAGAAAAAGCTCTTTATCGGTATACCGGTAGAATCCACCTTGCAGGAAAACCGGGTCGCCCTTGTACCTTCCTCGGTCTCTACCCTTGTATCACACGGTCATCGGGTAGTGATAGAAAACGGAGCCGGTCTCAAGTCAAATTTTAGTGACAATGATTACAGCGAAGTAGGTGCTGAAATTGCTTACAGCCGTGAGGAAGTTTTTAAAGCGGACTGCCTCATCAAGGTGGTGCCCCCTACGATGGACGAGATCGAATTGCTGCACCCTAATCAGTTGTTGATTTCTCCCCTTCATTTACCCTATATCACTGAGGAATATCTCATGCGATTAAAGCATAAGAGGGTCATCGCACTGGCGATGGAATACCTGCAGGACCGGGATGGTTCTT
>JAUILM010000035.1 GCA_030432855.1 Bacteroidia bacterium | reverse complement strand
CAGCGGATCATCATTTAACATACGGTACTTCTTACGAAGCATATTTGTGGCGAGTCCGATATTGGTAAGTGGTGTATTAAACTCGTGCGCGATATTATTGAAAAAATCAACGTTAGTACGGAGCAGTTTCTTCTGCCGGATCAAGAGCCAATTAGCGGAGAGCAATACACAAATGGTAAATATCAGAATGCCTAAGGTAACCACAGGTATCCATCCTAAACTCGCCTGAAAAAATTGATCTTTTTGGTCAAAGGAGATAGCCAACATTCCCTCTCCTTCGTCATTATCTGCCAAATTGACCACACATACCGCATAGCTGGATCCATCGAAGTCCCCTTCCTCCCCCGAGTAAATCTGGTACTCAGTGGGCAAATGATAAAAAGCCAAAGTTTGGGAGAGTGTTTGGTTAAAGTGTGTATCCGCCATCAGTTTTTCAGCATCATTATGTATGCATGCCGAGTTATTTGATTGTGCACAGCTAGCTGCACAGGTAGAGCCGCTGTTGCACGACTCAATGGCTGAACACAAAGCCATGCTCACCTTCTGACTAAAAATTTCCTCTATCAGCCGATGTGAATGCTGCATCCAGGAGTACTGATAATAAAGTAGTCCCGCCACCACTACCGCCGAGGCCAGGGCTATGATGGGTATTTTTCCTTCTCTCCATTTCATGATAGCTTCAATTTAAGTCAAATCGCGGAGCTTCCCACTCAGATAACAAGTTGATAACAACTCAATAACAGCTGACTAACAGCATCCCTGATCAAAGGCCCATAATTTGAGCCTCGATAATTCATATTGATTCAACAAATAAAAATCATGATGAAAAATTTGATCCTCTTATTTCTCTTTATTGGAATTCCCATTTTATCACAGGCTCAGACGAAGGAATGCTGTGATCCCTGTCCACCCGAATGTTGCATTACTGCTTGTGATACAGATGCCAGGGCTAACATGCAATCTACTAACTCGATAGAGACCAGCAAAATGTCTATTCAGGTATTATGCGCTTCGGTGCCAGAGGCTTCTTGTAGCAGTACGAAGGTCAGAGCATACACAGAAGCAAACGACAATGCAAGTAGCATCCTGGAGCCCTTGCCTCAGACTATGGCGATGGTGGAAGATCTATCAGTAAGGTCCGTTTCATCGCAGATACCTATTCATTTGTACAAGGGAGAGCTGTAAGCAAGTTGAAAAGGGCAGCCAGATTGGGTTGCCCTTTTTTTATACCATCACATGCCCCTATTCCACTCTCTTGACTAATCAAGTCCATCATATGCATCAAGGAATCTAGATCCAAATAATTAAGAGATAACCTAAGTGGATTTATACTCCAAAATATCCCCGGGTTGGCACTCCAGGATCTCACAAAGTGCTTCGAGGGTAGAAAATCGTACTGCCCGGGCTTTGCCTGTTTTTAATATGGATAAGTTGGCTTCAGTTATTCCCAGTCTTTCAGCCAGTTCTTTACCACGTATTTTCCTTTGAGCCATCACCACATCTAAATTGACAATTATTGGCATAAATCAAATGGTTAAATCTTGCTCCTCTCTCAATAATACACCCTGTCTAATCACCTGCCCGATTGTGAACAAGATGATGGATGTGGTCACCCAGGGCACGTACGAAATGGATTGTCCTTCGAGCACCAAACCTGAGAGTTCAAAATTAGATAGTATCCACTGACCAAAAAGGTAGTGATAGATACTCACAACAACTGGTGTTAAAAAAAACAGAATCGAGAGGATATAGATGTATTGGACAGTACGGTAATTAAATGGGGTTCCAAATTCCGTAACCCTGATGATTCTTTTCACTATTTCTAATCCAAGTGCTGCCAGTAAACAAAAGAATAGAAAAATGAAAAAGATCTCAGTCCGTATTGAAGCCATTGCATCACGAAGGTGAATTTTGGTTTTCTCAATAGTCAATTCAGTACTGGCTTGCTCATCTTTTACATAAGTGATTGAGACGTTGCTCAGATTTTGCATTGCATCCGGATCTTCAGGCACCAACGAAACATTGGAAAAACCCAGAGGGGTATCATATGTCCCTGCGTCATTCTTGCTAAAAGATACCAGTAGAAATAAAAATGGAACTACGATGGCAATGCACTGTAACACTGTAATAGTCCATTTTCCGATTCTTAAGAAAGTGGTTGATGTCATAATCAATGATTTATATCATAGTGCAATCTTAAGTATAATTATTGTTTTTCAATAATTTTTTATTGTTATTTCGATATTTATATTCGTACAATAATATTTTGGCAGGTATTTATAAGCACTTAGAGGGCTCATAAAGTCTTTCAATCATGTCTATGCTCCACATTCCTGATATCAAACTAGATCCAGCACCACTCACTCAATGGTCTTCACCATAATTATGGAGGATTATTTGATTGCCTTGATGTCACTATCTTGATAAATCACGCCCATCTGTCCATCAGGAAAATCCTGGCAGTGGACATTACCGTCTCCTCTTTCTCCTCCATGGAGCATCATGCTGCCAATCACCTGCCATAATACAGCCGTACGGCAAGATCCTATCGACTACCTGTCCCAGGTTGAATGCTTTCATTTGAGCCTGCAGATTTTCAGCATCCTTATAAGCAGAAGGCAACTCGGTGATATCAATTCTTCCCGAGAAAAATCGGACATCCAGGCCTTTTGTCTCACTGGCGAAAATTTCTTCAATGGTACGATCAGCATGCATCCTACGATGTTGCGACCGGCTCATATTTCTACCGGCACCGTGTGGAGCAAATCCGAGATTAGTATCTGTAGTCTCACCCCTGACAATCAAAATCGGCTGTTGCATATTCAGGGGGATTAGTCGCAAGCCATCCGTGGAATCTGGCACAAATCGGTCATCAAGAGGAGTGGCTCCCTTTGCATGATAAAAGTCGTCACCATCCCTGAATATGAAGTTATGCTCATTCCAGAACTGAATGGTTGGTTCCAACCCCATCTTTTCATAAGTAGCTTTATGGATGGTCAGATGATTGAGTCTGGTCCACTCACGGACGACCTGTAAAGCATCCAAGTACGACCGGCCCTCATCCGTATCATAAGGGATCCAGGCATTAACCTTTAATGTTTGTGGTGACAACTCCTTGCGAAACCGCTCTGCCACTTTCATCCCAGTCTTATATAATTCTGCCCCAAATCCTCGGCTACCATGATGTGTCACTAAGATGGTCTCTTCTGTCTGCTCAGACTTTCCTACATAAAGGAAATGGTTTCCATCTCCCTGAGTCCCCAGATGTTTTCTGGACAGCATAATGCTACGATCCGAGTTTAGATAACTATTACTCCGGATCTTTTCATCCAGATGAGCATCTAAATCACAGTACTCATCCCGACCACCTGGACCAAAGTGGGTGATGGCATGTGCAGCATCCAGCACACTTTTGGGCTCCACATGACCCAGTGATGTCATCATCACAGAACAACAAATATCCGCACTATGCATGGCAGGATGGATGGCATTTCTCGCCACGGCAATACCTCCCACAGGAATATGTCCGACAGGTCCGGTCGGACATGCATCTGGCATAATCGCTCCTCCGGTCAAAGTAGGTGTCTTCATCAGACCATCCATGCACTGTACCACAGATTTCAAATTATCCATTTCCAGTTCGTCCTCAACCATAATATTTCTATGATAGCCCAGAGGTTCATTGTGAGGAAACACGTGCTTAGGTTGCATACGATCAAGATATCTACGTAATGCCTCTCCTTCCAGTGCATGGTCATTGATATATTCTAGCGCTTCCCCGAACCACTTTCCGCTTCGATAACCCATCTCCAGCAATTCTTTTCCTGTGATCTTCATGTTTTTTATTTTAACACAATACTCCGACACATCTACGCAATTATTTTGCGTACTTTGAGAATAAGGAAATAAAATGAATTTGTGGCTACGAATAAGAATGCTCTGATACGTTACCGTACCATAGATAAGTGCTTACAGAATAACCTTCGAAAATGGACACTGGATGATCTTATTGAGGCTTGCTCCGATGCCTTATATGAATATGAAGGCAAGCACACTAACGTGAGTAAACGCACGACTCAGCTAGACATCCAAATCATGCGAAGTGATAAGCTGGGATACAATGCACCTATTGAAGTATATGAACGGAAATACTACCGATATACCTCTCCTCACTACACCATTACCGATATTCCCATTTCTGACATGGATCTCGACATTCTGTCAGAGTCCATGGAAATACTTCGTCAGTTTAAGGATTTTTCCCTCTTCTCTGAATTAAAAGGCGTCATCCAAAAGCTTGAGGACAAAATATATCGAGAAGCAAGTGATCAAAAACCTATCATACATCTTGATAAAAATGAAGAACTGATAGGGCTGGAGTACCTTGATACTATCTATCAGGGAATCTTGAAGAAAATGGTGCTGGAAATAAAATATCAATCTTTTAAAGCAAGAAAACCAACATCATTCTATTTCTCCCCATACATCCTCAAAGAATATAATAACAGGTGGTTTGTTGTCGGAAAAAAAGAAAATAACAAATCGATCATGACATTGGCCCTGGACAGAATTGTAGATTTGAAACTTGCTGTTGATGAAACATATATTAAGGAAGATTTTGATCCTGACCAATTTTACAGAAATACGTATGGTGTCACCGTGATGAGTGATAGAGACCTCCTGGATATTCAATTAAAGGTCGACCGAATGAATGCACCTTATGTTATGACTAAGCCCTTTCATCATTCCCAGGAATTCTTGGGAGAATATCCAGATGGGAGTATTTTGATTGGTCTCAGGCTACACCATAATTTTGAACTGGAACGATTGATATTAGGATTTGGTCCTTCCATCATAGTAGTAAAACCCAGGCGCTTACAACAAAAAATACAGAAGCTGGTGCGGCAGTCTTACAAGAATTACTTTGAAGAAGAGAAACTATCATAGATCCATAAAACCGTGTTTCCCGATTCAGAAATTGCAATAGAAAATAGGTTTAGATTCAAGGCTTTTGCATAGCTACTTCATGTGCGTTCCGGTTGGAATGATGTAATATTGACCATCTGGTTGGCAAGACTATACCCGGGTACAGTCACTATCTGCTGATACCATGCTTTCTTAGTACTGAATTAAGATTTAATCTCCGTAATAATGAAAGCGTCAAGATTTCAAACTGGTCTCGCTCTGCTGATATGCACCCTCTTCGGCTACATAACTAGCCCGGCGCAGGATCCATTTATAACCACCTGGAAAACCGACAATGCGGGAACCTCGTGCGGTACGTGCATCACCATACCCACTGAAGGGACAGGCTATGATTATGATATTGATTTTGACAATGATGGGATCTATGATAAAACGGAGATCTCAGGAGATTGGACACAAGACTTTGAGGTGCCGGGCACCTACACCATTCGTATTCGCGGAAATTTCCCCAGAATTCACTTCAACAATTCAGGAGATAAGGAAAAGCTTCTCGAGGTAAATCAATGGGGTGACATTGCCTGGGAAAGTATGGAATACGCATTTTATGGATGTGAAAACCTGCGCGTACCCGCGGTGGATGCGCCCGATCTAAGTGCAGTCACCAGCCTTAAAGGGATGTTTAAAAATTGTGTAGTATTCGATGATCCTATAGCTCACTGGAACGTATCCACCATCACTAATATGTCTGAAATGCTGTCATCGACCTCTCCGTTCGATCCCATGACTTTTAACCAACCACTTAATGCCTGGGTCGTCTCCTCTGTCACTGATTTATCGGACATGTTTAAATATGCTAACACTTTCAACCAATCGCTAAGTAGCTGGAATGTAGGCAACGTAGTTGATATGTCTGGATTATTTTACGGTGCAAGTGACTTTAATCAGCCACTTAGTAGCTGGACCGTTAATAATGTAGAGGATATGTCCGAACTATTCCGCAGTGCTGCTGATTTTAACCAGCCATTAAATAGTTGGATTGTGAGCAAGGTGGCCGACATGTCTCACATGTTTCAGGGGGCTCTGAGGTTCAATCAACCACTCAACAGCTGGAATGTATCTTCTGTAAAAGATATGTCCGATATGTTTTCCTCTACTATTGATTTCAATCAATCGCTCAACAGCTGGCTTGTGGATTCTGTGACAGATATGTCCGGAATGTTCAGAAATGCATCTCAATTTGATAGCCCACTTTTCAATTGGAACGTTTCGGCAGTAACTGACATGTCGGATATGTTCCAATCTACAGATTCATTCAACCAGGTTCTTCATACCTGGGATGTTTCTTCAGTCAAGGATATGTCGGGTATGTTTAATTCGGCAGGGTCTTTCAACCAACCGATCAATAACTGGGAGGTAGATTCTGTCACAAATATGGAAGCAATGTTTAGTGGAGATTTTGGAAATACTGCTTTTAATATGCCACTGGATGAGTGGGAGGTTTCTAATGTAATCAACATGGCCGATATGTTTCTTCAAGCCTCCAAATTTAATCAACCCATAGACAGTTGGGATGTTTCTGCTGTCGAGGATATGTCCAGGATGTTCCATTCTGCAGATTCATTCAATCAGCCACTCAACAGTTGGGAGGTTTCTAATGTGACCAATATGAGTGGAATGTTTGGTAGCAATGATTCCTTCAATCAACCTTTAGATGAATGGGACGTCTCCTCCGTGACCAATATGTCCTTTATGTTTGTCCTTACCGATTCCTTCAATCAGCCACTTGATAGCTGGAATGTAACATCTGTCGTGAATATGAACGACATGTTCAGAGATGCCGAGTCATTTAACCAATCCCTGGATCAATGGGATATCAGTAATGTAAGTAGCATGGCAAGGATGTTAGGAAATACGGGTATGGACAATCATAAATATGATCTGACTCTAATCGCCTGGTCAAAACTTAATGTAAAAAACAATGTAACACTCGGTGTTGATGGGCTGACATTTTGTGCGGTGGAAGCCCGTAATATTTTAAAAAATAACTTTAACTGGACATTTGACGGCGATGTGCCCGGGCTTCCGGGTATGACGTCCTTTGTGGCAAGCTCTGCCGCCTGGTATAGTGACCCCGGCAACTGGAGCGGGATGGCTTTCCCCTCCTTTTGTACAGATGTCACCATCCCAAATAGTAAGGGAGTACTTATTAATGCCGGCAAAGTGGGTGTAGGGAGTATGCTTGAAGTCCAACAAGGTGGTACCCTGGAGGTATTATTGGGTGGAGCGTTAGTTATAGAGCAATAATACTTTCTAACTACTACATCCTATACTATGGCTGACGTTCATCAAAATAATGCCTTGTAATAATTACTCCTGACAGATAAAATCTGAAAATAAATTAGGTTTGTCTTCCCTTAAGACTTTCTCAGCAATTCACAATAGGATGATTAATTTCAAATGAAGACACTATATGAATAATACAAATAATGCTCCTACAGTCTTTGCACAGACATACTTTCATGGTACCAAAGCAGATCTAGCGCTGGGTGATCTCATTACACCTGGTCAAATATCTAATTTTGGAAAGCGTAGCAATGCCCAGTTTATTTATCTCACCTCTACCCTGGATGCCGCCATTTGGGGGGCAGAGCTGGCACAAAATGGAGAATCCCAACACATTTACCTGGTGGAACCTACGGGAGAATTGGAGGATGATCCAGATTTGACCAATCAAAGATTTCCTGGTAATCCCACTCGATCCTACCGATCCAGGAATCCATTTAAGGTAGTAGGTGAAGTAACGATTTGGCAAGGGCACAGTATGGAACAAATCCAGGCCATGAAAAAGGGCATTGAAAAGCATGACGTATAAGTCCAGTTACTTACCCACATCTTTTCAGATCACTTAAATTTGATTTATATTTAACGGACCTGTCCTGGAAATCTGAAGAAGCTCTATCAAGCAAAGAGGAATTTTTTTTTGACACTAAAAATACTGGTATGCACCTGAAGATTAGCATAGTACTTCTTTTCCTGGGATCTATTTGGAACAACCTACCTGCCCAGTCTCACGACATGGCCTCCATCAAAAAAGGCATGATTAAGATGGCCATCTATTATCCCGCTGGTGAAGGCAAGACATTCGACATGGATTATTATGTAGATAAGCATATGGCGATGGCTGCCGAGCTGATGGGCGACGCATTAAAAGCCATGGTCATTGATAAAAGCCTATCCGGTGCCACTCCCGAAACAGATCCACCTTATGTGGCTGTGGGATATTTCTATTTTGACAGTATGACGGCTTTTCAGGAGGCAATGGGTCCTATATCTCCCAAACTACGGGAGGATGTGCCGAACTATACCAACATCCAGCCCGTCATACAGATAAGTGAAGTGGTGACGGCCCAGTAAAAGTTAGATACTTAGTACCCGACTTGACCTTATATCCCCGAGTGGGTGAATGCAATCTGCACCACCAGGTCACACGCACTTTAAGTGCATCAAGGACCTTCGTCATTGCTTTTCTCACCAAAATAGACTACATAATGATTATCTAAATCTATTATGTTATGGAATTCCCAATTATTCTCCTTGTTGGTTTTGTTGTTTTTGTACTCAGTGGTATTCGGGTTGTGTTTGAATATAAACGAGCCCTGAAATTTCGATTTGGTCAGTATATCAAAGTATTACAACCCGGATTACGCTGGATCATTCCAGTCATTGATACTACACAGTTCGTGGATGTGCGCGTTATTACCATTAATATTTTATCTCAGGAGGTGATGACCGAGGACAATGTTCCATGTTCTATTGATGGTGTACTTTTTTTTCATATCGACGATCCTGAGCGTGCTATTTTGGAAGTAGAAGATTACAAGTTTGCTATCACACAGTTGGCACAGGCGGCGCTAAGGGATGTCTGTGGAAAAGTCGAGCTTGACACCATCCTCTCGAAGCGTGAAGAAATCGGTAAAAATATTCGAGATATAGTCGAAGAGGAAACCGCGGAATGGGGTATCAAAGTGATCGATGTGAAGATCAAAGATATTCAGCTGCCCGAAAATATGCGTCGCATGATGGCTAATCAGGCCGAGGCAGAACGGTCCCGAAGAGCTCAAATTATTCTGGCATTAGCCGAAGAACAAGCTGCCACAAAGCTCCTGGAAGCAGGGAAGCTGATCGACCAATCTCCGTCAGCGATCAAATTGAGACTATATCAGACATTGGCGAATATTGCAGCGGAGAAGAATTCTACTATTGTGTTCCCATTTCCAGAAGAGGTTTTGCATAAACCCAATGCGAGTAAGAATGGAAAGGTAGATAAACATATGCAAGACATTGGAGAGCATTTGTTATAGATATTAGCTCACGCTGAAGCTACATTGTTGAAATTTGACTAGCCAACAAACATGGCATTCAAAGGATAATCTATTCATGATTAGGAAAGAGTCCAATATTCTTGCCATGACATTACCTTTTTTAAGCAGATCGCATGATGTCCTTTTTTGATTGCCAGGATTATAGTATGTTAATTCCTGTAATCGAAGAATTATGGCAATCCATCCACAAGCAGGCAAAACAGCAACCCACGATCAACTGATCAATATTCCAAAGCTCATCACGGACTACTTTACCGAGGAGCCAGATTTAACAAGGCGTGAGCAGCGTGTTTCCTTCGGCACTTCGGGGCATCGAGGATCGTCCTTGCATCGCTCCTTCAATGAACAGCATATCCTGGCCACTACACAGGCGATCTGTGACTATCGCGAGAAAGAAGGCATTAAAGGTCCCGTGTTCGTGGGGATAGATTCACACGCTCTATCCACTCCGGCCCAGGCCACTACACTGGAGGTCCTGGCCGCTAACGAGGTGGTCACGATGATCGCCACCAACGACGAGTATACACCAACTCCAGCAGTGAGTCATGCCATTCTTGAGTACAATAAAGGTAAAACCTCTGGTTTAGCAGATGGGATCGTAATAACTCCCTCACATAATCCCCCGGAAGATGGTGGTTTCAAGTACAATATGACTAATGGAGGACCCGCTGAGGGATCGGTGACTTCCTGGATTGAATCGAGAGCTAATGAGATATTAGAGCATGGACTTAAAGATGTCAGGCGGGTAACCCTGGCTAAGGCATTACAGGCTTCGACTACCCACCGATATGATTATCTGGAACAGTATACCGCTGATTTAAAAGATGTGATTGACGTCAACCTTCTTAAGGAATCCGGTCTGCAATTGGGGGTAGATCCTTTAGGAGGTGCCGGTGTACGATACTGGCAGCGAATAGCGGATCGATATAATCTAAATCTCACAGTAGTCGACGATGCTGTCGATCATACGTTTCGTTTTATGTCACTGGATTGGGACGGCAAAATCCGCATGGATCCTTCCTCTCGATATGCTATGCAGAGGCTTATTGCCTTGAAAGATGATTTTCCCGTAGCATTTGCCTGCGATACCGATCACGACCGGCATGGCATTGTCACTCGGAGTTCCGGTCTCATGTCACCTAATCATTATCTGGCAGTTGCTATCTATTATCTTTTCCAAAATCGATCTAAATGGCCATCCACGACAGGTATTGGAAAAACACTGGTGAGCAGTCAAATGATTGATCGCGTGGCAGGAAAACTGGGAAGGACATTGGTGGAAGTCCCCGTAGGTTTCAAATGGTTTGTGGATGGACTTTATGATGGCACACTGGGATTCGGAGGTGAGGAAAGTGCAGGTGCTTCCTTCCTTAACCTTCAGGGCAAAGTCTGGTCCACAGACAAAGATGGAATCATTGCCGCCCTATTAGCCGGAGAAATTACCGCCAGCACAGGAAAAGATCCGGGCGAGATATATCAGGAATTTACCAAAGAATTTGGTGAACCCGTATATGATCGTATCGATGCACCAGCCACACCTGAGCAAAAAGATAAGCTAAAGAAACTCTCTCCCGACCAAATCACTTCCTCAGAGTTAGCCGGTGAAAAAATTACGAACATCCTTACCAATGCACCGGGTAATGGAGCAGCCATCGGAGGTCTTAAAGTTGAAACTGCCAATGGTTGGTTTGCCGCACGCCCCTCCGGCACCGAGAATATTTATAAAATCTACGCTGAGAGCTTCAAAGGCCCGGAGCATCTGAAACAGATCCAGGAAGAAGCACAGGAAGTGGTGAATGGGGCGATTGGGTAGACATGTCGTCTGCCTGACCCAATACAATGTCGTAAGTCCCGAATAGTAGGTAGAGCGTCACTCTTCATCGCCTCGTTTATAGAAATATTAGTTCAGCTCATTGAAGACTTCCTCAGAAAATGAGTAGATTCCTATTCCATTTAAAATCAGGATAGAATTAATTGTACTTGAAGTCACAGAAAATGCTACTATGATTAGATTTTTTTTTCATGGCAAGTTCAACTATAAATTTTCAACTTATCTCAAAAGATAAAAAAAATGAAACAGCTCTTTTCGTTTTTAATAATAGTGGCGATATCCTTGCCGCAGCTTTATTCACAACGTTTCGAACTTTACGAACATGACATACGAATGGCAAGTGAAGTTGGAAATAGTAGAATTAGTTGGACAAGGAGTGAAGGAGGTGCTTCTTATATTTCGGTTGGAGAAATCTCAGGAGTGAATAACAGCTCCACAGGTTTTCTTGGATTAAGTGTTGACGCATCTAAAGACCTAAGTCTTACTGCTGACAATATAATTATCAGG
This sequence comes from Bacteroidia bacterium, assembly GCA_030432855.1. Taxonomy (GTDB): domain Bacteria; phylum Bacteroidota; class Bacteroidia; order Chitinophagales; family Saprospiraceae; genus JABDMH01. Next base: position 4,448 of record JAUILM010000035.1, on the reverse strand, counting down.
GGTGATAACATTTCAACTGAGAAAAGTTACAGCGATTTTGCCTTCATTCACGAGAGTGGTAGTTCAGCTCTACATGGTCTTACCATCAGAAATAATGGCAATAATAATAACTATTGGACATTTTATACCCTCAATGGTGATGGCAATATGAGTCTGACACGAAATGGTTCGGTGGTGGGCACCTTCGCCTCAAACGGAGTGTACACGGCATCCGACAATAGGATGAAACGGGATGTAGAACCACTAGAACCTCTTTTAAATCAACTGCTAAACCTGAGACCAAAAAAGTATGACTATATCAATTCGAAAAATTCAAGGAAATCTATTGGCTTTATTGCTCAGGATGTAAATGAATATTTTCCCGAATTGGTGCTTAATGGTCAACAAGACGATGGAGAAGTAGTGATGCAAATTAATTACGCTGGATTTGGAGTTGTGGCAGTCAAAGCCATTCAGGAACAGCAGGAGCAAATTGAATCACTATCGCAAGTCATTGCTGCACAAAATGGGGAGATAGAAGGCCTACGTGCGCAGCTTATTGATCTCTCGAACAGAATGGTAGAAATTGAAAAGATGAACCAAGGAGAGTAGAAGAAGTCCTCATTGGATTAGATAACACGAAATACTGCATCTTATGTTAGTCACTGAATTATCGTAAAATGGGATTGAAATTCTGATCGTGCATGGCTAGGTCCTATTTGCAGATTTAATCAACACTGGCTTATTGGTGACACCAGACCAACCAGGTAATTCCCGACAAAGTAAATTGAGGATTTTAGCAATTGCGCACGCAAGTCCATTGCACAAAATAACCGTTTGACTAATGGAAGTGATGATGATCGCTACTCTCTCACCAATAATTTCGGGCCTCTATTGGTGAACCGAAAGTTGAAACTGCCAATGGTTGGTTTGCTGCCCGTCCCTCCGGCACCGAAAATATTTATAAGATCTATGCAGAGAGCTTCAAAGGCCCGGAGCATCTGAAACAGATCCAGGAAGAAGCACAGGAAGTGGTGAATGGGGCGATTGGGTAATATTTTCTGTCAAATGGGCTCAAATACCTCTTCATGGACAGCATTCCCATCCACGTCATAATGTGTAAAGGTCAGTATGGGTTGCTGGTTGATATGATCGATTGCTCCTAAGAGGAATCCACCTTTTACCCTTAAGAAACGGTGTTCAGGACGGCGATCCTCCTGCTTCCACCCCCCTGCATGACCATCGGCACCTGACCCAGCACTAAACTCCCAGAGTTGGGTACCCGGAGGATGCGTCACATATTGCCAATGGCGATCACCCACGCAAATAAATAAGTTCTCCTGTTTATTTAAGAATTCACGAATCTCGTCACCTTCATATTGAAAAACTGAGTTGGCGTAATTATCACTCTTCTTTTCGCGATCTGGTCCCAAGATGGGCGTCGAGGAAAATAGCAATTTATAGGTTGCTTTAGACTCGCTCATAGTTTTGTACAACCATTCTTTTTGCGTCTGGCCCCATATTGTCTTTCCTGGCCCATCCGGATCTGTGTTTTTGCTACGGTAATTTCTCCCCTCGACGATCCATATCTGAAGATTTTTTCCCCAGTGAATGGTTTTGTAGGTGGGATCGTGACTGGGAAACTGTTCTTTATCAAAAATCTCCAACCCTCGTTGGTAGTCAACAGTACCATATGTCATACCGGGATACGCATCATTTGACAATGCATCATGATCATCCTTCATAAAATACGTAGTGTGTTCGTTGAAAAACTTTCGCTGGAAAGGAAGACTAAACAGTCGATTCCATTTAAACCGCATTAATTCTTCCGTCATCGCATAAGGAAATGGCTTGTCATAATATTCTATATCACCAGCATGGAGATAAAAATCAGGATCTAATTTTTCCATTGCTGGATAGATTTTATGTCCATTTACAGGATCATCACGGCGTATGTAATCATGGCAGGTCACGACACAAAATTTTACAGCCGCATCTTCATCCGCAGCTGGAGCTGTCGTAAATGAGCCCTTCTGCACAGCAGTAATTTCAGCATCCCTGGAAGGCCGACCTTCGACTTCGAATAAATACTTTGTCCCGGCTTTAAGATCTTCCAACTTCCATTGTATGGTAAAATCTTTTTCAGGATCTACGGATTGCCAATCTATTTCCGACACAGCACTGGATTCATTTTGCGGATAATATCTCAATTTGACTTCACCTGCTATTCCCGGACATGCGCCTTCCATATCGGACAATGACAACCCTTCTGGTATTTGTGCACTATGCAGCGAATCACGATTACTGCTTCGTCTCAGAACTGCATGCTCGTCATTAGTTACCTCTAAGAACTTCGCACCATTTCTATTACCCTCTGGTCGTTCAGTCAATCGTGTCCAGAGTGAGATGGTATGTTGATCCGCCCAACCATTGTGCACGCCATTTCCGAAGAAAACAGGATCCTGATCTTCGACATTTTGACCACAGGCTAAAAAGAAAATTGCAAAAACTAAAAATCCTCCTTTGATTTTACAAGTCATTTTCTATCCTTTTAGTATCCAGGATTTTGTTCCAGAATTCCTTCCAAATTCTTTTCGATTTCGCTAAACGGAATTGGCCAGAGTTCATGATGATCTTGCAGTGTCTGCCCTACTACTCCATTATATTTTCTGGTTCTCTCGACATACAGTCCCAGCCGAGTGAGTGTCAGTAATCTGAATTCTTCGATGTAGAGTTCGCGTGCACGTTCATCCAATATATAGTCAATGTCGACCTCATTAGCAGTTATTTCAGGTGCCTGGGCACGACGTCGGACCACATTGATATCTTCTGCTGCACTGGCAAGATTACCCTCTCCGAGGTATGCTTCTGCCCGAAGAAGGTATGTTTCGGCCAGGCGAATGGCATAATTATCCCGAAAGGCATGGTGGCTCCAGGACAACCCTCCCTCTACCACTGGGTTTTCCAGGAAGGCGGGAGCTGGTTGCTGTCCCGGTGTCGATGTTTTCGATAGCCAGGGATAAAAATTCCGGGTTGTGTCGTTCAGACTATTTAACAGGATGGGTAGATTATCCTTAAAAACCCATTTTCCATTGTGTTCACTTTGTGGATTTCTCACCATAAAATCACGCACGATATTAGCGTCGGAATTACGAATATCTTCCTCAAAGCCACTGCGATCCCAAATCGTCTGATGAAAAAAGTGCGTAGGTCGTGTAAACCCAGAGCTTCGCCCACCTGTAAATGCGTTTGGATTGGGAACTAAAGGACTGGTAGAGCCATCACTGTTTTCCACTTTTGCCTGCCAGAGTCGGGGGGCAAATAACCGTTCATACTCGGGTCCTCCTGATCTGCTTCTTTCATATCCACCCGGCGTCTCCCATTCATATTGCAATACCCAGATAGCTTCTGTGTTACCATCACTTCGATTCTGATTGCCCTGTCGAAAAAGATCCCAATACACATCCGTGTCGTATTCAGGGATGAGATATTTTGAGTCAGCCAGCGCACCATACCGCTCTGTCATCAATGCTGTTGCAGAATGGTCAATTACCTGGGATGCGGCAGCAATTGCATCCTGCCATCTCTGCAATGAGATGTATACTTCAGCAAGCATATGGCTAGCGGCGAGATTATTGATTCGGTGGTCCGCAACTTCATTTATATCACCCAGATTCAGTCTGGCTTCTTCCAGGTCTGCCGCAGCCTGCTGATAGGTCTCGGTCCGGGTTGCCCTAACAAAATTTCTCAATGGAGACTTTGTTTCCTCTAAGACCAGAGGCACCCCACCATATAAATTGGCTAACATTTTATAACAATAGCCTCTAAAGAATTTAGCTTCTGCGACAAACTCGGCACGTTCAGCTTCTGTGAGTTGGTTGTCAGTACTACTTGCTCTCTCAATGATGGCATTTGCATCAAAAATGATTCGATAGGCTGGCTGCCATAAAGCAGTGAATACCAAACTGTTTGTCGGTAGAAGTAATGCGCCCATATCAGTTGTAAAGCCGATATCCTTATGCAGATACATGATATCTGTGCCCTGAATGCCCGCATTGGGAAACAAGCCAAAGTTATCATCGGAATAAAAGTTGTCTCGCATTTGACCGTGAAGGTGGAGGACCGCCGCCTCAAAATCAGCTGCTGTCTCAAAAGAATTCTCAGGAGCAAAGAAATCCACAGGTTGCGGTTCGAGAAACTCCGTTTCATCACACCCTATGAAGACACAGAACAGTAACACTATAGTAACGGATCTCAATGAAAACCGGACACAATTATTTTGATTTTTCATATTGGAAATTTGCATAGCTGATCGATTTATAAAATGGATTTACAGGGAAATATTTAAGCCAAAACTAAAACTTTGCATGACCGGTCTGCCTCCGTCATCTATCCCCACACCGGTTTCAGGATCCCAACCTTCCCAATCGGTTATGGTCAGTAGATTTCTAGCGCTAACAGTGAGTCGC
>JAUILM010000034.1 GCA_030432855.1 Bacteroidia bacterium | reverse complement strand
CACTAATATCAGTCGGCCACTATGGTCAAATCCACCGGGGGCACTCTCATCTTCAAATGCAATATTGAAATATTGGTTGGCAACCGATTCAATTTGGTCTTTTTTAAGCTGTACAAAGTGCCAGTGATCATCATCTATTTCCAGCTTATCGACATATCGTCTGAGAATAGGAACGCTATCTTTTCTATAGTCAATAGACATCGATAAGTAGGTGACAGAATGATCGGGTCCGAGTAGATCATGAAGACGAATCATCTGACTCTTGACCTTGGGACAGATCGTGGGACAGCTTGTAAAAAAGAAGTCAGCCACATAGGGTTTTCCGGCCAGGCTCTTATTTGTCACATGGACGCTGTCCTGATTTATGTAATCGAAAGCGGGTATGGTATAATAAGTGGTATCTCCATTTTCAATTACAGTATCACCCAGGAAGGGTAACTTGTCATCAGTACTTTCACCACAGCCTATCCATAAGGCGGTAATGATCGTCAGCAAGGCGAAGATTCTGTTAGATACTTTCATCATTTTGTAAAGGATTTTGTTCGAGAAAGGCTTGTGCATCCTTTATACTAGAGTTGATCATTTCTCTAATATCATTGATCTCTGTATTGTTAAATTCAAGGAAATCTTGTTTTCTATCCTCCTCTATGGTATCAAAAGCAGAGAATTCTTCCATCCAACTACTCATTGCATTATCGGCACGATTCAGTGATCCCAGTACCCTATTAGTTTCCCGCATGAGGTCAGAATTCATAGGTTCTTCACGCCTCAGTTGATCCAATTTAGTACCTAGTTCAGTTTGTAACGCGGCTACTGTACTTAGCTGGGGCATAACCGCATCATGTACTGCCATGATTTCACCATAAAGTGACTTCATGTCAGATGGAACAGCACTGGAATCTACAGGGTCGTTGGCACCTTGCTTACAGGACATGATACCAATTGTCAGGAGTGATAGGAATAATACTACTTGTTTCATAATACAGTCAATGTCAAATCATCAGAAAATCAACAAAATCAGGGTCCTCAATGTTTCTTAATTTTGAGGTAGCTAAGGTAAGACTTAGATAGTTGTTCATACCCATACTGTCTAAAGTGTTTTAGCTCTAATTCATTCTTGTATTATGAAGAACCGCTCGATTGTCTGGTTTCGACTTGATCTTAGATTGGAGGACAATGAGGCCTTGACAGATGCTTTACAGGCATCAGATGAGATACTTCCCGTTTTCGTCTTTGATCCTCGCATTACTAAAGCAACTACCAGGTTTGGGTTTAGCAGACAGGGCTGGCACCGTGCGCGCTTTCTTTCAGAATGTGTCCATAGTCTACGAAAGTCGTTGAGGGCTTTGGGGTCTGATCTGATCGTCCGGGTAGGATATCCGGAACAAGAGATCTTCAAAATTGCTGATCAGTACAAGACAAGTTGGGTGTTTTGTAACAGAGAACGTACCCGGGATGAAGTGCGCGTACAGGATGCCCTAGAAAAGGAGCTATGGACTATAGGACAGGAGATGCGGTTTTCGAGAGGAAAAATGCTCTATTATACCCAGGATCTACCTTTTCCGATCACACATACTCCAGACCATTTCAATCAATTTAGAAAAGAGGTGGAACGGTATGTGCCTATCCGAACCCCTTTGGCAACTCCGGATAGTCTTCCCCCACTCATGAGTGACATTGATCGTGGAATCATACCTGAGGTAGAAGATTTGACTCTGGATAGTAAGTATGAACCTATCCGTGATGATGACTTTTTTGTGGGAGGGGAGCAAATTGGAAAAGAAAGGCTCGAAGCGTTTGTTGAAGAAGATTCAATTCGTCAGTATTCTGCCTCAAGGGGAGCCTTTCTTGAGAAAGAAATGAGTTCTCGACTTAGTCCCTGGCTGGCTCATGGGTGCATTTCACCCAAGATGGTCTATCAGGCTCTGGAACAGTACAAGAAACGAACGAGAGATGAGTCTGGAGCGTATTCTATCTTTATTGAGTTGCTTTGGCGGGACTACTTTCGTCTCATGGGCAAGAAGCATGGCAACTCGATTTTTCTACTAGGTGGTATTCGTGGTACAGTGCGTCGAGACTTGCAATCAGATATGAAGCAATTTATGCACTGGGCGAATGGAACAACCGGAGTACCTTTGGTAGATGCCTGCATGCAGCAGTTAAATCAGACCGGTTTCTTGTCAGGTCGTGCGCGAGAGCTTGTTGGTACGTACCTGGTTAATGATATGCATCTCAATTGGCAGATGGGGGCATCCTATTTTGAATCCAGGCTCCTGGATTATGATCCCTGCAGTAATTATGGAAATTGGAATGCCATCGCCGGGATCGGCAGTGATGTGCGGAAGGAAGTTACTTTCAACATCGCATCGCAGGCCAAGATCCTCGATCCCCGAGGAGAATTCATTAAGAGTTGGGCAAGTAAGTATAGTGATATGCCACTTTCTGAAATAAATAGATTGCATGAGCTCTGTCAGAACTAAAGCATGTCAGTCGAGGACTTTAATCAATCGTAGCTACAACTTTTATCCGAGGTATATCTGCTTCCCGGTTCACACATATTCCTGTCTTTCGACTAGCATATAATATTCATTTTCGAGGTTGATGTATCCCTGGTCATAACAGAAATGATAGACCTTTCCTCCTTTAGTGGTATATGTATTTGTGAAATACTGAAAGTTGAAACCTTCATCTACCAATTTGTTTCTTGGCAGCTTGGTTTTACCGGATTTGTTAAGTTTCGCCAGTATGCGCCGGTTCTTACGTAAGATATTATTGATCCTTCGCATCAGGTTAGAAGAATCACTGTTGAGTTGGTTGTTGTAGGTGTTTCGACAATAGTCGGAGCAGAATTTCTTGTCCCGTCTACCCACCAACTCGATGCTGCATTGAAGGCAGAGACGTTTCATGCAAAGAATATACTCAATTGAGGGATAAAAGAGGGGAGAGGAAGTACTCTATTTTAATATTTCCCGGCTGATCACCAACTTCTGGATTTCAGAAGTTCCTTCACCGATGGTACACAGTTTTGCATCCCGGTAGAATTTCTCGGCAGGAAACTCTTTAGTATATCCGTTTCCACCGTGTATTTGCACCGCATCATTTGCACAACGCACAGCCAATTCAGACGCAAAAAGCTTGGCCATAGCCGACTCCTTGGTTACTGAGTCTCCATTGTCCTTAAGATGAGCAGCTTTTCGTGTCAACAACTCAGCTGCCTGAATCTGAGTTGCCATATCAGCAAGTTTGAAGCCTATACCCTGAAACTGACCAATCGGTTTACCAAATTGCTCACGTACCTTGGCATATTCAACAGAGCACTCATAGGATCCTTTGGCGATGCCCAGTGAGAGTGCCGCAATAGATATCCTTCCTCCATCCAATACCTTCATGGCCTGGATAAAGCCTTCTCCTTCCTGACCTAAAATCTGTGACTCATGGATTCGACAGTTGTCAAAAATCAATTCTGCCGTTTCAGAAGCTCTCATTCCCAACTTATTCTCTTTCTTTCCGGAAGTGAAACCGGGTGTACCAAAAGGAATGAGGAAAGCAGTCATTCCACGACTGTCCAGCAGATCTCCGGTCCGGGCTATTACGACCGCAACATCACCTGATTTTCCGTGGGTAATCCATGATTTGGTGCCATTGAGTACGAAATGATCTCCCTCTCTTTTTGCGACACACCGCATCCGCATGGCATCACTACCTGTATTGGGTTCTGTAAGACCCCAGGCGCCAATATATTCTCCGGTAGCCAACTTAGTCAGGTACTCTAACTTCTGCTCTTCATTACCAAACTGCATTACGTGCCCGGTGCACAGAGAATTGTGGGCTGCTACTGAAAGCCCAATGGACCCACACACTTTACTTACCTCTTCGATGACGGTCACATATTCCTGATATCCGAGGCCTGCACCATTATATTGAATAGGAACCAGTACACCGAGAAAACCCAGTTTCCCCATCTCCTGCAACACATCTTTTGGGAAATGTTGCTCTTCGTCCCACTTCATTACATTGGGTCTAATGTGCTTTTCTACAAAATCCCTAACACTCTCCCGGATGATCCTCACATTTTCAGTGGTGTCTACATTCATATGTCAGCCTGATACCTTTAACTACTAATTAAGGACGTAAAGTTACGCTATTAAGTACACTTGTAAGACTCCATTTGTTCACAATCGGGCACAATGAAATTATCCAGATTTAGTAACCGTATCGTTTTCCCCATTGATTGCGAAGCCTTCCTCTGATCTTGTCTTCTGATGCATTGGATTGAGGATCATATAACTTGAGACCCTCGATATTTTTTGGCAGGTAATTCTGATCCGTGAAGTTCTGATCGAAATCATGAGCATACTTGTAGTTCTTACCGTAGTCTAATTGCTTCATCAGCTTTGTAGGAGCATTTCTTAGATGTAAAGGCACGGGCAGGTTGCCAGTATTGCGAACCTGATTTTGCGCTTCGTTGATGGCCATATAGGCACTATTACTTTTTTGAGAAGTAGCGAGATAAATGGCGGTCTGAGAGAGTATGATTCGGGCTTCCGGAAATCCCACAGCCTGGACTGCACTCATACACTGATTAGCCATAAGAAGTGCGTTTGGATTTGCCAGCCCAATATCTTCTGAAGCCGAGATAATCATACGTCGACAAATAAATTTTTCATCCTCACCTCCCTCAATCATACGGGCAAGCCAATACACAGCCGCGTTCGGGTCACTGCCACGGATCGATTTTATGAAAGCCGATGCCATGTCATAATGTTGTTCTCCCGATTTGTCATACATGACCAAATTCTGCTGGATGACTTCCTCCACCATTTCATTGGTGATTTCAACTGGGACATCGCTTTCGGCAGAAGCCACTACAATCTCCAATGCATTCAGCAGCTTTCTGGCATCACCGCCCGAGTAGCGTATCAGCATATCGTACTCGAGTACCTTAATATCCTTTCTGCTCAGACTCTCATCTTCTTGTACCGCCAGATCAATGATCTGTTTTAGTTGGTCAAAAGTGAGTGGTTCAAGAACGTAAACCTGGCATCGGGAGAGCAAAGCCGAGATCACCTCAAAGGATGGATTCTCGGTTGTGGCTCCTATCAATGTGACAATTCCTTGCTCCACAGCACCTAATAGTGCGTCCTGCTGAGATTTTGAGAATCGATGAATCTCATCAATGAACAGGACGGGACTTGGAGTATCAAAAAACTGCTGCCTCTTCGCACTACTAATGGCTTCTCGTATATCTTTCACACCCGCATTGATGGCACTTAGTTCGAAGAAGGGTCGGTTAAATGCATTGGCAATAATCTTTGCCAAAGTGGTCTTTCCCACACCGGGAGGTCCCCACATGATGAAGGAGTGCACCTGGCCTTTCTTGATCGCATTTCTAATGACAGTGCCAGGACCCACTATATGATCCTGCCCTATGTAGTGATCCAGATCCTTGGGCCGCATGCGTTCGGCGAGTGGAATCATGCGAAAAAACTTATCTGTTGGATAATTGGTAGGAGCTTAATCATTCAGTTTTCCAGCTTTACCTTTAGACGACTCAGTCCCTCTTCAAAGTCTTTACCAACCATTTTGTCCATACTCATGAATAGCATCATGATATTCATGGGAAATTTACCTTTACCTGAGAATCCCCATTTTACCTTTGTACCCTCACCTTCCGGCGTTACGATCATGAAAGCGTCTGAGGTCGATTTCCATGGTTTCAAAAACCGCAGCTCGCTGTCAATTCGCTTGTTTTCAATGATACTTTTAATCTCCTGTTCTCCGGATCCAACTTCCTTGTTGCCTTCCCATCTTGACACAAACCCGGGAGTGCCATCAACCCCTTCAAATGATTTAGCCATATTAGGATCCTTTAGGGCCCAGGGAGACCAGTCATCCTGGTTTTTCAACAACTTTAGGTAACTAAAAACATCATCCACAGGCTTGTCAATAGTCACCGTCCTGTAAACTTCGTAGGACTTTGGGGCCACCAGGCTGAGAATTATTATGAGAACTAGGAGGCCTAAGATGATATACAGTAAGATCATGGTCGTTCGTTTTTGATTAGAAGAGCTGTTTGATACAAAGACAGTTATGAGGTGGACATGCCTCCAAATTCATAGTCGGCATTCAGTATAGTGGGACCTTCTTTTTTTACTTCTTTCGTAATCCAGCTGGAAGTGTCCTTCTTTTTCTTCTTATGTTGACTATGCGATTCCAACATAAATCCATTGGTATTCAACGCTTTGTTATCGTAGGTTGATCCGGCAAACCGCTCGATCATCCCGCCAAATACTTCTTTCCAGTCGACATCCAGTTCTTCAGTAATGTAGAATGTACTTTCATATTCTTCAGATTCTCCTAAATACTCCTGACAAGTGTATCCGGCTACCTGACGTGTCTTGCCAGTAGATTCAAAAGTGTAATTCATATGATCCATGCTGTCAGCCTGATACGATGAGGCCATAGCTCCGGCAAAACGCATCATGTTGGGGATCGCCTGGGCCGTTTTCTTACCCTTTTTATCAGTCATATATAGAACGGTCACATCCTTCTCGGTGTCAATCACGATCAATCGTATATCGGATCCTTCTTCCTGCTCAATTCCCAATAAAGGACTCCCTGATGAGAGGTACATTTTCATCTCATTGACATCCTTTCCGGAGGTAGTTTCGATGAGAAGCGTTCTGTCAAAAGCATAACTATCCGGTAAGTCTACGGCTTCATTCATCCTGGCCATCCAGTTGTCTGCCAGTTGTCCATATTTGATAGCTACACTGTCCCCATAGTTGGCCTGATAAACACTGTCTTGTTTTGCTGCATCATAGATCATTTTATCGAATGCATCCGACATGGACCGATAGATTTTCCTTGAGATAGCGTCAGAGGCTTTTTCGACGAGCATGTCTTCGACACCTTGCTCTATCTTATCCTTTGATCTCTTGAGAACTCGATTTAGCAAGCCTTGTCCCTGTGCAGGTATTACGATTGCAATTCCAAGGATAAGGATTAGGTAGATCTTCATACTATTTTGCATTATGTCTGAATTTAGGCTTCACATAAAGGTAAAAAATCGATTATTTCCATGTTCAGGTAATTGTTAAACTGGTTCGGTGACATTAAATCTTATTTAACTAGAAACAAGTAGGGCTTTAGCCGTGTTTATTATATCTTGAAGACGTAGTGCAAGCTTTTGAATGAATAGATTTATTCCACTTTTCTGGGTATTCTTACTTACGGTGGCGAATAGCTATGCACAAGAACCTTTTGTATGTCGGGGTGACTATTACCTGACGTTAAGACCCGGATCATATAATGAATTGCAAAGGGTGCTGATTGATCCCGTGACGGAGCGAGTTACCTTCCAGCAGGTACCTGGATTTGGTCCAGGACATCAATTGAATGCGATGGGCTACCGTGTCACTGATAATTTCATTTATGTGATTGATCAGGAGGTGACCAGCCTGCTGCGAATTGATGGCACAGGTCAGGTAACCAGATTGCGTGTACTTAGCGAACTCCCCAGGATGAACTATTACGCTGGGGCCTGTACGCCAGACGGTAATTATCTCGTGATTTCTGGTAGTCCCTATGAGGTTGGATTTAGTAGCTCAAATCTAAACCTTGTTTTTATTGACTTGCGAGAACCCGATTATCCCACAACTATTGTCCCCCTTAACAATAATTCATTTCTATTTTTTGACATGGCATTTGATCCTTTCACGGGGGAGTGCTACAGCTACGATGGAAATAATGCCCGACTGATAAAGATTGATATCCAGAATGGGACGACGACAGCAGTAGGACCTCCAGGGCAAATTGCTGCATCATTGGGTACTTTGTTCTTTGATGCGTTTGGAAACCTTTATGGGTACGGTCGACCTCAGGGTGGCACCTCTCAGAATACTTTGTTCTCAATAGACAAAGGCACCGGTAGACTTCAGATACGTACCAATGGAGATCCCGCTGATCGAAGTGATGGATGTAGTTGTCCTTTTACCATCAAATTGACAAAGGATGTATCGGTGCGAGAAGCAGCACCTTGCCAGGAAGTAGTCTACACTTTTACGATTGCCAATGCAAGTGCGATTACCCGAGAGAATATCTTGTTTGAAGATGTGATGCCCGAAGGATTTGAAATTGTAGAAATCATCAGAAATCCCTTTAGCGGGACGGTGAGAGAAGGAACACTGCCAAATGAACTGTACATTGATGATATGGTCATCCCCCTGGGTGTTGATAGTTTGCAGGTGAAAGTCCGGCTAGGTCGCGATTTGGGAGGAGTTTATGAAAATCAGGCGCGGATCGAAAATCTGCCACAGTCTCTAGGTGGTTTTACCGTATCAGATGATCCTACCACTATCCCACTGGAAGATCCCACGAAGATCAGGATTATTCCACTGACGGTTGATCTTCAAAGCCAGAATGTCTTGGTGTGTGAAGGAGACACTCTAGTCCTCTCTGGTAGCCAGGAGACCGCTACACATACCTGGCAGGATGGATCTGTAGGTTTTACCTATGAGGTCACGGAACCAGGCGTGTATTCCGTGGAAGCTCGTACGGCTTGCGATGTAGTATATGATTCTATCACCGTTGAATTTGCTCCGCCACTCTCTGTTGAATTGGGAGAAGGTGCTGCGCTTACTCTGGGAGATAGTTTCAATGTAGACCCGTGGATCATGGGTACTGCTCCCTATGAGTATCGATGGTCTTACGACGAGGAAAGTGGTATTGCATCATGTGATGATTGTCCAGATAATTCATTGATGCCCTATTTCGACATGGGATATAGGTTAGAGGTGACTGATGCAGCAGGTTGTGTGGCAAGTGATGAGATCTTTTTTACCGTGGACCGTAATATTTACATCTGGATTCCCAATGCGTTTTCGCCTAATGGAGATGGTATTAATGACGTCTTTTATGTGAGAGGTCTTGAACAATATGAGATCACGGAGTTTCAAATCTTTAGTAAGTGGGGGCAGCGTCTTTTCCAAAACGGTTCTCTCTTCTATGTAGAAAATGAACACCAGGGATGGAATGGATTTGCCAATAGTGAGTTGATGACCCCTGGTGTCTATGTCTATCGGGTTACATTGCGGCTGGCAGATGGTTCGCGTCGACATTATGCAGGTGATGTTACACTCATTCGATAGGGGAGTACGCCTATTTTCTATTTTTGTCCTTTTAACAGACCAAGAAATTAACATTGGCAAAGTTTAGGAGGAATCATCAACGAGGTAAATATTCTGTAATGGGCGGAAGTGTCAAGCTGGTATTGGCCGTCATGCTCCTTATTTTACTTTTTGTACTTACCAAGCCCCTGATTTCCAGATTCTTTGACCAATCTATTGAAGGTCAAATCTTTGAGGATGGAACGGAAGCCTACTATCTTCCAGCGCAAGGTGATGATCCCATTTATGCACAGAAGCATTTTTACCTGGCCTACGATGAAGATACCGAACAGGCAGCCTGGGTTGCTTACGAACTTAATCTCTCGCATCTAAATGCCAGTAAGGTTTCCCGGACTGACTATTTCAGTCAAGATCCTGCCATACGAACAGGGTCTGCACATTATGAAGACTACCGAGGATCAGGATTCACTCGTGGTCACCTGGTACCGGCTGCTGATCGTGCATATTCCAGAGAAGCCATGGATGAAACGTTTCTGATGAGTAATATCAGCCCACAGAAATATCATTTTAATGGTGGCATCTGGAGAGAATTGGAGGAAGCTACCAGGGACTGGGCTCGGATGAACGACCGTTTGATTATAGTTAGTGGCCCCATATTTCAAAATCCCAGTCCACCACGCATTGGCAGAAATGATGTGGCCATTCCAGATCATTTTTTCAAAGTGCTGGTGGATATCGATGAGCCTGATGTAAAAGGGATCGGGTTTATAATTCCGAATGAGACAAGCGATCAACCACTCACTTCCTATATGGTGAGCATAGATGATGTTGAGTCCTTAACGGGCCTGGATTTTAATGCCAATCTGCTAACTTCAGCACTTGAAGACTCTGTGGAGCGTGCGATTTCCAGGGATGACTGGCCCATCGATGATGTACGGTACCAGCTTAGGATCAATGAATGGAATCGTCGTTGAATTAATTCTGACTGCGTACCGTATGATAGTTCTCACTATATCGGGACCATGGTGTGTCTTTGTAATAGTCTTGAGCGAAATACGTCATAATTTGCTCAAACCTCAGACTGGATTGAAAGCCTCTTAGTGCCTGTATCACTGATAAATTTTCATCGAGAAACACTACCGTAGGAAAACTAAGTCGACCCATGGTTAATTCCACAGCAAGTTCGTGGTAGCCACGCTTACCGTTGCGAACATACTCGTATGTCTTTCCCTGAAAACTGATTGGGTTGCTTTGCTCAGCATCAAAACGCACTGGATAGTAATGTTCATTGATGTAGTCAGCAATGTAAGGGTTGGAGAATGTTGATTCATCCATTTTCTTACACCAACCACACCACTTCGTATAGACATCTACAACGAGTTTTCGCTTCTCCTTTTGCTGAGCCGCTACAGCCTCTTCGAAAGACATCCATTGGATTTTCTGGCCATAGCCGAATGTAAACAGTGCCAAGATTAAGCTACCAGCAAATAGCCACCTACGCATGTAAAACATCATATCTATTGAATTCCAGTCCAAATTCCACAATAAAGTAACAACAATGAAACATGAAATACAAAGGAGAACTCCTGTTGCCAGGGGCATTTAAAATAATTTTAACATCAATACGTTCACGCTTGTGCATCAATACTTCTGTCTGACAAAGGATGGCGATATTGATCGATTACATCCTCCATGACCCGCGTTCTGAATTCATACGGTTGATCTAACGAGGGCGCCTTGACTCCTGATTTTAGAATCACAGTACTGCGAATTCTTCGGCATACATCCCACTTGCCCGCAGTCAGGAAGCTCTGGAGTAATTGACTGCCACCCTCTACGAGGAGTCTGGATATGCCTCGGTCATACATCCCAGACAGCATAAAGTCTAACTCTCGTTCGATATCGGACTCAGGCATGATGATCTGCTCCACATCGGATGTCAGCTTATCTCTTCGTGTATAAGAGAACAGGAGTGTAGGGGACCCATCTGTAAATACCTTATGATCGATGGGAATGCGATTTCTTCTATCTACGACTATCCTAAGGGGACTATCTCCCGGATGTAGTCGGGTCGTCAATGTAGGGTTATCGATGATCGCGGTATTTGTTCCTATCATGATAGCATCTGACTCGGATCGCCACTTATGTACCAGTCGATCTGTGATGGGGTTGCTGATCTTTGTGCGAGCATCCTGTCTTGCAATGAATCCATCGATCGATTCAGCCCACTTCAGAATGATATAAGGTCTCTTCAATAATTGTGTTGTGAGAAAAGGGTGTAGGATTCTTAATGCATCGTCCCCAACAGTATCGACTTTCACCGAAATTCCTGCGGTGGAAAGACGAGCAATTCCCTTTCCGTTTACTTTAGGGTTCGGGTCTCTGGTGGCAATATGCACATTAGCGACCTGGGTATCTACCAGAAGGTCGGCACATGGTGGTGTCTTACCAAAGTGGCTACAAGGCTCCAGTGAAACAAAGACATCACTTCCCGTAAGATTTGCACCCGATGATCTCTCGATTGCTCTTCTTTCAGCGTGGGATGATCCGTAAGTTTCATGATATCCTTCGGTGAGAACTCTACCCTTTTTTACATAGACAGCACCCACTTGTGGATTGAATTTTACGGATTTTCCAGCTAATCTGGCAAGGTCGAAGCATCTACGTATATACATTTCTTCACACATGTTTGAAAGAGAAGTCGACTGTTCTTAAGCAATTATGTTGTTAAAAATTTTGTAGAGCAAAAAATATTTCGAAATTTGTAGGCTGGTGGTTTAGACTTAACTGTTTAAAACACTTAATCCGTAAATTTTTTAAACACTCATTTACATTGCTTTACAAGGTTAAACTAAAAAACGCAGACGAGAACGTCGTGCTGGATGATGAGATATATCATCATCTAACCACCGATCCGTACCTGGCAAAGATTGATTTTGTTAACAATCTTCGTCGCCATTCTTCGGGATGTGCAGTCTTCCAAAAATCATGGAAGCGAGCTGATGGTCAGTACAAGATAGAGACAATCTATCTACACCGTTATATCGCTGAAAAGTTTCTGGAAGCACCGCCATCTGCGCAAATGAAATTGGTTGGTGCCAAAAATGGTAACAAACTCGATTGTCGATTGGAGAATCTGGAATGGAGAACCAGATCAACTTCAAGCCGCAATCGTAAGACAACCAGTAAGACCGGCTACACAGGTGTGTACATCGAAAACAAGAAATATCGCGCTATCATTACCATCAATGGTAAGGCGGTGCATATTGGAATGTTCGATACGCCTGAAGAAGCGGCACGTGCATATAACAAGCGTGCTAAAGAGGTCTATGGTGACATGGCAAAATTGAACAAGATCAAGAGAAAAAAAAAGGAAGTTAGTAACGGTTGAGCAGTGTTAAGCTGCTCTAGACCTAACTAGGATAGTACTTTTTTTAATCTATTGATCAGGTAGTCGATCTCATCAATGTTATTCATTGGTGAGAAGGAAAATCGGATGGTAGTACCCGGATCATCGGGTCTAAGATGTGCGAGCACATGAGACTGAACCTGAGTGCCAGATGCGCAAGCGCTGCCTCCTGAGGCACTAATGCCTTCAATGTCCAGGTTGAATAGCAGAAGTTCTGACTTCTGACTAGCTGGAAAGGTGACGCTGAGAATAGTACTTAGACTCTGTTGCTGATCTCCATTAAATTGGACGTCCGACAATTGGGTTCGCAATCCTTCCATGAGATGACGTTTCATCATCATGAGATGTGTCTCATGTGCGTCAAGATGTTTGCTCGCTGCACGTAAGGCCGTCGCCATCCCTGCGATACCCGCGATATTTTCGGTGCCTGCCCGCATATTTCGTTCTTGCGCACCCCCATGAATCATGGGCTTAATGCTAATATCACCGTTGATATAGAGAAATCCAGTGCCCTTAGGTCCGTGGAACTTGTGGGCTGATCCTGTGATAAAATGTATGTAAAGGTCCGTAAGGTCAATAGGAACGTGTCCGATCGTTTGTACGGTATCTGAATGCAAGAAAGCTCCATATTCGCGGCAGACTTCTGAGATCTTCATCAGGTCTGTGATCGTACCCACTTCATTATTGGCGTGCATGAGGCTCACCAGTGTACTTTCTGAGGTAGCGGATAGTAGTTGAGTCAAATGCTCAACAGAGGGATGTCCTTTTTGGTCTGTATGGAGATACTCAACTCGTATATTCTGATCTGTCAAGTACTGCAAGGTGTGCAATACACAGTGATGCTCAAGAGGGGAACTGATAATGCGCTGAATACCTAAATCCCTGACAGCACATAATAAGGCCATGTTGTTAGCTTCCGTACCACCGCTGGTAAAAAAAATCTCACCGATCGATGCTTTGAGCGATTGTGCCACTGTCTTCCGCGCATCCTCAATGATGCTCCGTGCGTGCCGACCATAATAGTGTATCGAAGAAGGATTTCCATACGCTTCCTGCATGGTATGCCTCATTTTTTCCAGAACTTCCGGTAGCATGGGTGTACTGGCAGCATTGTCAAAGTAGACTTTTCTCTTACTATTCATAAACGAGGAATGGCGCCCATAGAATTTATTACACCAAGGACTCAATTTCAGTAACGAACCGCTTTGCTAACTCGTCGGCTTTGTCAGCCGTACTGCTTTCAGCATATATTCGAATAATGGGTTCCGTGTTGCTCTTCCGCATGTGGACCCATTCACCCGGGAATAGAAGCTTCAAACCATCGATGTCAGTTTTTTCCAGGTCAGCATACCGATCTTTCATTTGCTGTATCACGGCATCCGGATTGCCATCATCACCCAGCTGCACTTTGTTTTTTGATATATGATAATCTGGCAGAGCTGCCCGCAGTTCACTGGCTTTCTTGTTCTCGGTGCCCATGTAGCTGAGAAAAAGGGCCGTACCAACCATGGCATCTCTACCATAGTGCAACGCCGGATAGATCACTCCTCCATTTCCTTCACCACCAAAAACGGCATCAGTCTCCTTCATTTTTGTGACAACATTTACTTCACCTACAGCAGCAGCATTATATGCACCACCGTGCTTAAGAGTGACATCCTTAAGAGCTTGTGTCGAGCTGAGGTTAGAAACTGTGTTTCCAGGAGTGCTGGCTAATATATAGTCCGCCAGTGCTACGATTGTATATTCTTCACCAAACATACTTCCGTCTTCACAAATAAATACCAGTCGATCTACATCGGGATCAACAGAGATGCCCAGATCATAGTGATTATCCTGTACATGCTTCATTAAGGCGCTTAAGTGGTCGGGTAGGGGCTCGGGGTTGTGCGCAAATTTTCCACTGAGATCATCGTACAAGAGTTCGTACTCAACACCGAGTGCATCCAGCAAAGGTGGAAATGCCAGGGCTCCGGTTGAATTTATACAATCAACTACAACCTTTAGGTTTTTGGCTTTGACTATATCGGCATCGACCAGATCGAGAGCGAGGATGTCATCAATATGCCGTTGCAAATGGCCAGCTCCACTACTGCGGCTGCCCAGCACATCTACTTCGGCAAAGTTGTACTCTGATTCTTCAATAATTGATAAAATTCGGGCTCCGTCCTGAGCAGAAATAAACTCACCCTTTTCATTGAGAAATTTAAGAGCATTCCACTGCTTAGGATTATGACTCGCGGTAATGATAATACCACCCCCTGCATTTTCATAGGTCACCGCCATTTCCACCGTAGGTGTGGTGGAAAGATGTAGGTCCACGACATCGATTCCCAGTCCCAGCAGGGCATTGACTGCCAATTCATACACCATAGGTCCTGAAATACGGGCATCCCTACCAATCACGACTCGGGGAGTGTTGCCTTTCTCCAGTAACCAGGTGCCATAAGCCGCACAACATTGTATAATGTCCAGTGGGGTCAGATTATTTCCGGATTGTCCTCCAATCGTACCACGTATCCCGGAAATTGATTTTATTAAAGTCACAAATACTCTTTTTAAAGGTGAAATTCAAAGTTATAGTTTTACCATTGATATTCGGTAGCTTTGAATTTGGAAGCTAGTTGAATGTTAGAATTTATTCTCAGTTGGGATCAATCATTATTTTTTGTAATGAATGGCTGGGACAATGCATTTCTTGATGCATTTGTGCCCTTATATCGTCACAAATTATTTTGGGCACCCCTGTACCTTTTTATCATTTCGTTTATACTCTTCAACTTTCCAAAGAACGCGCATTGGATACTTATGTTCACGATTGGTACTATCATGGTTTCCGACACCATGAGTAGCAAAGTGATCAAGGAGAGCGTGCAGCGGGTAAGACCCTGCAATGATATCGCCATATCAGGTGAGGTAAACAACAGGATTCGATGTGGAGGTGGTTATAGTTTTACCTCATCCCATGCCACGAATCACGCAGCCCTTGCATTCTTTTTGATTTTCCTGTTTAAAGATGTACTTCGTAAAGGGTGGAAGTGGGTACTTGCCATTTGGGCGGTCAGCGTGGGAGTTGCCCAGATATATGTGGGTGTTCACTATCCTGTGGATGTATTGGCCGGCCTTTTGTTGGGAGGACTGATCGGTGGCTCCCTGGGTCGATTATACCACTGGGTGTTTAGTCTTGAATAAATCAGAGAAAATCAGGATCCGTCAGATGTCTTGTGAGGTCCTCAAAATTTTCCCGCTCTCTTATTAGGTAATCGGTTCCCTTATGGATAAGGACCTCTGCAGGTCTGAATCTTGAATTGTAGTTGGAAGCCATGGAGTAACAGTACGCTCCGGCATTTTGAAAAGCCAGGATATCTCCTTTGCGTACCTCAGGCAAAGGTCGGTTCCATGCAAAAGTATCCGTTTCACAGATGTATCCCACTACCGAGTATATGTGCTCTTCTCCACCTGGATTTGAAATGTTGAGCAATCCGTGGTAGGCATCGTAGAACATAGGGCGGATCAAATGGTTTTGGCCGGTATTAAGTCCTGCAAAAACGTTGGATGG
>JAUILM010000820.1 GCA_030432855.1 Bacteroidia bacterium | reverse complement strand
CGATCAACTATCACTACTGCATTTTCCAGATCTCCACCTTTTATCAGATTCTGGCTGTAGAGGTGCTCTAATTCCCTAAGAAAAACAAAGGTCCTTGCTGATGAAATATCCTGTCGGTAACGGTCCAAATGATGCAAAGATGCATACTGCTTGCCCAGTACCGGAGAATTAAAATCAATCATTGCGGTGACCTCAAACTCATCATTGGGCAGCGCTACGATTTCAGTACCTGTCACTTCGTCTTTATAGGAGATAGGCTCTTCCACCACAAAATATTCTCTATCCGCTTCCTGTTCTTCGATTCCTGCACTATCCAGGACATCGATAAAAGGTTGAGAGCTACCGTCTATAATGGCTACTTCCGGACCATCAATCTCTATCATCACATTGTCAATCCCGAGACCCACGAGAGCAGATAGTACATGCTCGACGGTACTGACCTGCGCATTTCGCTCACGGATGGTTGTCCCCCGGTTGGTCGAGATCACTTTTGAAACATCGGCATGTAAAACAGGTGTCTCCGGTAGATCGACTCTTTTAAACCTCACACCGTGATTCACTTCTGCAGGTTGAAAGGTCATTGTTACATGCTCTCCGTTGTGAAGACCTATTCCCTCAATAGAAACGGGCTTAAGAATGGTCCTTTGCTTTGTACTACTCAAATTGCTATCGTAAAAATTGGGCACAATATAAAGGTTTTTAACCGGAAGCTAAGTCGTCCAACTTCTTTTGAAGATCCTTTATGGTATCTTCCATCTTCTTCATCTTCATCCTCATGTCATCAAGGTTTCTGAAGCTTGCATAAGATCTCAGAAATTGGACATAATCGAGTGCCGGTGAACCATACAGTCTTGCGTTGCTTTCTGTATTTCCTGTCACCCCACTTTGTGCCTGTATTTGTGTACCATCTCCAATATGCAGGTGGCCAATGATACCTACCTGACCCCCAATTAGTACATCTCTGCCTATCTTGGTACTGCCTGCAATACCCGCTTGTGCTGCTATAGCAGTGTGTGGTCCTACCTCTACATTATGTGCGACTTGTATGAGGTTATCCAATTTGGCTCCCTCTCTAATAATGGTGGAGCCAATGGAGGCTCTATCTATTGCGACGTTTGCTCCTATTTCGACCTGATTTTCGATCACAACATTTCCCACCTGTCTGATCTTTTCAAATCGACCGTTCTCCTTGGCAAATCCAAAGCCATCGCTACCAATCACGGTGTTCGAATGGATCATGACCTCATCACCAATCACGCAATCCTGCATCACCTTTACTCCTGAGCGGAGCGAGCAGTCTTTTCCAACTCGGACATCCGAGGCCAGATGAACAAATGGAAACAACTCAGTATTGTCACCTATTTTTACATTGGGACCTACGACTACGAAATCCCCAATGGATACATTTTCGCCAATTTCTGCCGATTCATGAATAACCGCCTGGGATGAAACACCCTGAACCTGAGACTTGTTAGGATCAAATTGCGCAACTAATGCCGCCATGGCAGCATAGACGTTATCTACTCGAATCAGCACCGGTTTTACTTCCTTTCTGGGTTCGAAATCTCTGCTTACCAGGAGTATGGAAGCATTCGTGGTGTAGGCAAACTGCTCATATTTAGGATTAGCCAGGAAAGTAAGGGTACCAGGCTCGCCTTCTTCAATACGGGAAGGACGGTCAACCTCAATACCGGGATCACCCACCAGTTCTCCATTTAGGAAACCAGCTAGTTCTCGTGCAGTGATCTTCATAGAAAATAGCTTATGTAGCGTTATACTGAACGGTTGAAAAAATGAATTTCATATATCTTGTGCGAAAATAGTGAAAGGCATTGAGCAAAAGGATCACAATTGGTACCCGGGGTAGTAAGCTCGCCCTTTGGCAGGCAAATTTTGTAAAAGATTCACTTCTCAGCGAGGGATATGAAGTTGAAATTGAAATCATTAAGACAAAAGGTGATGCAATTCAACATCTTTCATTCGACAAAATAGAAGGTAAAGGCTTTTTTACCAAAGAACTGGAAGACGCCCTGCTAAACAATACGATAGACCTTGCGGTTCATTCGATGAAGGACCTACCAACTGCCATGGATGACCGGCTGATGATAGCCGGTGTATCGGACCGAGCCAATCCGGCAGATTGGTTGATCGTTCGAAAAGAAAAATTGGAGAAGGACAAGATTCTAAAGCTTAGAGAGGGTGCACAGGTTGGAACTTCTTCCAATCGAAGAAAAGCCTTATTAAAACATTTGCGACCCGATTTGCAGACAAAAGACCTGCGTGGAAACGTACCTACAAGGCTTAAGAAACTCACTGACGGTGACTCAGATGCCATTGTATTGGCTGCCGCAGGTCTTCAACGCCTGGAGATAGACCTATCAGAGTTTGAGGTGGTAAAACTACATCCCCGTGAATTCGTACCGGCCCCAGCGCAGGGAGTACTTGCATATCAAATAAACCGGGACAATGCCCGGGTGCGACAAGCAGTACAAAAAATCCATCATCCGGAAGTAGCCAGATCGACCAATGTGGAGCGAACTATCTTAAAATTGCTGGAAGGAGGATGTCACCTACCCCTGGGAGCTTACTGTGAAAGAGATTTGATGGGCTACTACCACGTCTGGTCGGCTTATGCAGAGTCTGTTGAAGAACCACTGCGAAACACATTTTTATCGTACAATACTACGGATGGTCTGGCCGAAGCAATCGTTGCCAACCTGCTGAATTAAAAAAAAGGAAATTACATGTTCTTGTTATTCGATGTATCGACAAACGGAAAACCTAAGAATTGGAAGGCCCACTACACGGATACTTTTAGCTGGCCAAAACTGATTCACATATCATGGTTGCTCTATGATAAAAAGGGAGCATTGACAGAAGAAGGAGACTACATCATCAACCCGACAGGTATGGAAGTAGCCCCCGAGGCATTGAGAAAAGCAGGCCTGACAGATGACGACTTAAGAGAT
>JAUILM010000819.1 GCA_030432855.1 Bacteroidia bacterium | reverse complement strand
TTGTCAGATAACGACTCCAGGTTTTCTTAAAACCTGCCTCATAGGAAAAATTTAATTTCTCAGCACGGAGTGTGGGATTGGGTCTAAAGCGTAATCCTCCACCCTGCTCAAACTTGATAAATCGTTCGGCAATGGATGGGTTGCGGAAGGCCTGAGCAAACAACATTCGAAAGCTGGTACTTTCTGATGGTTGGTAAACCGCGGCAATCTTTGGACTCCATCGAGACTCAGTAAATGAATTTTCAAGATCAAAATGATCATAACGCACGCCAGCAGTTATATTGACCAGTTCTCCCAGACTGATTTCATCCTGTACATAAACACCTGCGGTCCATGATCGATGTTCACCATATAAGACGGTATCCGGTACACCATCTACATAATCGGATTTCAGATCGGCACCCAAAGAGATGTAATGTCTGTTTTTATGCAGATCCATTTGGTACGCACCGCCCCACCGATGAGTTTCCACTGTTTCAATATCCACTGTCTGCTTACCAAAGTTGACGTTACTATCTGACTTATCCTCAGGATCATCATTAAACGAAAACTCTGAAAAATTGGAGTAATAATATGCCCGGGCAAAATGTCTAATCTCCGCATTGGGAAGTGATTGATAATTGAGATCTGCACTAAACTCTCTCCGGTCCTGATAATCATCTTTTCGATGTTCAGCTACCTGATATGCCTGACGTGTGCTGAGCCAGGTAGCGGGAGCATCATTTTTTATTCGGTTAAAATTGCCAGAAAAAGTCCAGGTGTCTTTTGAGTTTGGTTTGTAAGTCAACTTTCCAAAGCTCTGCACCATATCAAAGCCCGATTTTTCACGATGTCCATCATTTGACCGTAACCCTCCATCCAATATATATTGCCAGTTGCCTTTTTGACCCCCCAGGCCCGTCGAAAGGTTATAAAACCCGGCACGCTCATCATATCCCGTATAAGCAGGGGCTTTGCTGAAAATACCGTGATTTGCCTGTGCGGTAAGTTGAAAAGGTCTTTCCGCAGATTTGGTGATCACATTGATTACCCCTCCCATGGCACTACTTCCAAATAATGAAGAATATGCCCCCTTTACGACTTCAATGCGATCCACGGATTGCAAGGGCACCAGGTTCCAAAGTGCACCTCCCGATTCTGGACTCAGCGCTGGACGACCATCAATGAGCAGCAGGACCCTGTTGCCAATTCCACCACCGGCCACCTCAGAGGACCCTCGTATCGACACTGTCTGAATATTCCCGGCACTGGATCGGGTGACCTGTACACCCACTGCCTGGTCCAGGGCCTGGTCAAAGGTGCTTAGATTTTGACTTTGTATTTCTTTCTGATCCAGCACCTGTACAGAAGCAGGTGCATTAAGTGCCGTTTGTGGCCTTCTGGCGGCTGTGACCACAACGGACTCTACATTAGACGCAGCGACCTCCAATTGAAGGTTAATGATCTGCAAGTGCGCATCAGCCAGCTCAAAGGGATCGGACTGTGCGGCTTCATAGCCAAGATAGGTGGCCAGGACCTGATAGGTGCCGGGCGGTACATCCACAAACTCAAAAAAACCTTCACTATCTGAGACAACCCCCAGATCGAGGGGCATCAGTCGTACGTGCGCCGAGGGAAGACCTCCTTGCAAATCCGTACAGGTAATCTGACCTGTGATACTTGCTCGATCAGCGGTCTGCGCCACTAGTCCTTTCTCACATAGCAATCCCGTCACTCCTATCAGAAAAAACAAGAAGCCATGTCGTGAAGGCATATCGCCGAAATTTGCAGGTAATTAAGTCTCTAAAACCACCTATTCACAAAACTGAAATCACAGGTGATATCTAGGATCAATTCATCGCCGGCCTGAATCGTTATTGGTTCCGGTGGGTTTTCGTTGATAGTGGTAACAAATCCATTCTGACCTGGTCGTTTTATCCAGACTCCATGACTGACTCCCGTTGGATTGTCCCAATGGACACCGAGAGTGGCGGTTTTCCTACTTGCGTCATTTTCAAAATCATGTCTGAACCCAACCGCCAGCGCTGAATAGGTCCCGGGATCTACTTCCAGCTCATAGGTGTAGAGGTTAGAAGCAGGATTATACTCCAGAATGATGGGATTCTGAGAATTATACGGTGCACCAATGGCAAAAGTACCACCGGGTACTCCAGGGCCTAATAACTCATCATCGATGGTACCCCAACCAGCTGGTGGATTTAAAGAGAACTCAGGAAAGATGGTCACCTGTACTTCACCACTATCTACCCAGGTAGCCCAGATATCATTGTTTTGCATGGTGATAGTACCCGTAATTTTTCCCGTGGTAATCACCTGACCAGGATCATCGTCCTTGTCACAAGATGAGAAAGCCAATAAGGCTCCGAAAATCATTGACAGGCTGAGGAAGCGTACTGAAAAATTCATAGATCTACTTTCAATTTTTTTAGTGGTGCAAACCTATAAAGTTAAACGCCTCAAAGACACTGACAGTCAGCATCCTGAGCCTAAAATGACAGTATTATGACGTTATCTACAACTGTACTTTGATGCATCAAAATGATATCCTGTAGCTCACATTGGGTATCACCAATGCCTCCCTGTATGCATCCACTTCATTTGTGGAATGATTGTATCGGAACCCTTCAAAGGATTCGTAGCCCCCAGCATTCAGCATTTTCAGGGAAAAGTGATGGCTGACCTTTGGACGCGAAATATTGTAATTGATGGTAAAATGCCAAACAAGCGAGGGATCAAATCGCATGCTGAAAGGCCGGTTTTCATCAAATACTACATCCTGAATTTCTCTTGAATTTTCCAAATCAATGGGTGTATAAGGCTGTCCTCCTTGGTAGGTGAACCGAATATTTAACCCCAACGATTTGTGTCGATTTTTACCAAATTGAAATTCTTTCCCAAAAAGAGCATTAGAAATAATACGCCGATCAAAACGTGTTGAATACCATGCTTCCTCATTACGAAAAGTGGACTTAAA
>JAUILM010000818.1 GCA_030432855.1 Bacteroidia bacterium | reverse complement strand
CGTGAAGCCAGAGATCAATTTTATTTGGAAAATGCTGAAATAAATGCACAATTATCCGCAGCCGGTAAACCTACTCTTGTGTACACGGGTAGATCCTCGTTTATAGATCGGATTGTAAAAAGCCTTCTTACCGTTTTTGCAGGATGTGTGCTGGCTATGTTGATAGCGATTCCGACGGGTATACTTGTGGGATTAAATGAAAAATTGCGCCAGGCTTTAAATTGGTTTATTCAGATCTTTAAACCGGTGTCTCCAGTCGTATGGTTTCTACTTGTCTATATGGTAGTAAAGACTTTGAGTCAGGGTAGTAGTATGGATAAATCTTTTATCATATCCATGTTTAGTGTGGGTTTGTGTTCTATGTGGGCGACTCTGGTTAATACGTCTGTGGGAGTTTCTTCGGTAGATCGAGATTATCTTAATGTAGCAAATGTGTTGCAGTTAGGATTTTTTAAGCGAATTTTCAAAATCATCCTGCCTTCTTCGCTGCCCATGATTTTTACCGGTCTGCGCATTACGGTATCTGTAGCCTGGATGGTCCTGATTGCCATTGAACTTCTGGCTCAAAGTCCTGGTCTGGGTTCTTTTGTATGGGAAGAATTTCAAAATGGGGCAAATGATTCGAATGCAAAAATTATTGTTGCCATGTTTGTGATTGGTATCATAGGATTTGCTTTGGACCGAATTATGCTCACCTTGCAACGAAGCATGAGTTTCACTAAATAATATTTATCATGTCAATACTCGAATTAAAAAATGTATCGAAATGGTACGGTGAAGGTAGTGAACGTACGCACGTACTCGACAACATTAATTTACAGATTGAAGAAGGTGAATTTGTGGCGATTGTTGGATTTACAGGAAGTGGAAAGACTACCTTGATCAATCTCATAGCAGGTCTTCTCGGACCCAGTGAGGGGGAGGTCCTGTTGAAGGGACAACCTGTAGACGGGCCTGGACATGATCGAAGCGTTATTTTCCAAAATTATTCATTGCTCCCCTGGTTGACGGTGTACGATAATGTGATGTTGTCTGTCAATGAAGTATATCCTCAATGGACGCTCACCGAAAAAGATGTGCATGTACGGAAATTTATAGAAATGGTTAATCTCACACCAGCCATCAATAAGAAGCCTAAAGAATTGTCAGGAGGCATGAAGCAGAGGACATCTGTAGCCAGATCGCTCGCTATGTCTCCCGAAATATTAGTGATGGACGAACCATTGGGTGCACTGGATGCTCTCACCAGAGGTACCCTACAGGAGGAAATTCTAAAGATTTGGTCAAAGGATAAAAAGACGGCCTTGCTTATCACAAATGATGTTGATGAGGGAATTTTTATGGCAGATCGTATTATTCCATTGAATCCCGGTCCAATGGCCACCCTGGGTCCCGAATTTAAAATTGAAATTGATAGACCCAGAGATAAGACAGATCTCAACGATAATCCCTTATACAAGAAGACGAGAAATCAGATCATAGAATACTTGATGGATCTTGGAGCCGAACAAAAGGCTCAGAAGAAAGAGGACATAGTTTTACCTGACTTAAAGCCTATAACGCCTAATCGTAAGTTTAGGTTGAAAAAGGCAATTTAAATCGAAGCATATGGAAAGCAATATCGCAACTGCAAGACCCCTTTATCAAAATAGAATGCGTATCCTCAATAAGAAGGACGTAATGCTTGATATGGTCGATCTTAAAAAGGTGTATCCTACTCCTACTGGTGACTATGTGGTGCTTGAGAATCTTGAGCTTAAGATCATGAAGGAGGAGTTTGTAACCATTATTGGCCATTCAGGATGTGGAAAGACTACCCTGTTGTCCATGATCGCTGGTCTAAATGATATTTCTGGAGGCAGCATTCAGGTCGAAGGCGTACCCATCAAAGGACCGGGACCAGATAAGGCTGTCATTTTCCAGTCCCCTAGTTTATTTCCCTGGATGACGGCTCTGGAAAATGTGTTGATTGGGGTCAATCAGGTATTTCCTCATGGATCCAAGAAGCAGCGTCTGGATATCTGTAAGTATTACTTATCCAAAGTGGGTCTGGATCAATCAATGAATAAGAAAGCCAGGGATCTATCACAGGGAATGCAGCAGCGTGTTGGCATTGCACGAGCATTCGCTCTCAAGCCAAAAGTTCTCTTACTGGATGAACCTTTTGGCATGTTGGATTCATTGACCCGTGGTGAGCTGCAAGATGTATTATTGGAGGTTTGGAACAAAGAAAAAATTACAGCTGTGATGATTACCCATGATGTTGATGAAGCTATCTTCCTCGCAGACAGAGTGATTATGATGACATCCGGGCCAAGGGCAAGGATTGGAAAAATCGAAGAAATAAAATTCCAAAGACCCCGATTACGAAAGGATTTAATTGAGCATGAGCAGTTCTACGATTACCGAAAAAGTTTGATCGATTTTCTTGAACATTAGTACCAGTAGACTGAAACATATAAATCGAGTGTATCAATTGGTTTCTTTTGCACAAGCACAAAATAGCTCCAATTTATACTACGCATATAAGTGTTACAGTCCACTAGTACTAGTACTAGTGTAAGCTAATATTGCTTTTTCTTACAATGTAAAGAGCTTTGACCCATGTCAGAGCTCTTTTTGATTAGTTCCACAGCCCAAGCCGGTGTTTAGAGGATATTTTATTACTTTCCGGCAGATCAACTAGTGGGTGTCAATCATGGAATTAGGTCACTTTATTCCATTTTTAGTAAGGTTTAAAGACAAGTCAGGTGCATTAGTTCCGGCTGAGGGACAGGCAATGAAGGTGATTTCCAAGGTCCGGGAAATACTCAAGAAGGGTGCACAGGGAGTAGCCATTCTATATTCGGCAAACTACAGACAAACACAATTGATTCAGGACACCTATGCATCAAATCAGTGGAAAACGGGAGTAAACGGTTCAAATCAGGCAGCAGTAGTACACTGTGTTGAACAATTAATAGACCATTCCTATA
>JAUILM010000817.1 GCA_030432855.1 Bacteroidia bacterium | reverse complement strand
ATCCCAGTAGGACAAGGCTGATTCTAATGATACATAACTCGGTCCTCTCAGGTGATTCGCTATTAGGAATGGTTCTGGTGCTTGTAACTCCATTTTAGGTCCAACGACGTATAACCCTCTTCTAATTGCAATAAGCTCTTTGCTCTTGAGTAGCTCACTTATCTTATCATTTGGTCTCTTGTAATTACTAAGTACTTGCAAGATTAGATGCCGCGATATGGGACTTTCGCTATATTCCCTTATACTGGATCTGAAGTCCATTTTGTCATTTTTAGATGTTATAATCGGACAATTTCCGATTATATGGTGTCAATATAGCAATATTGTGTCATAAATGGATCATATAATCGGAAGTATTTCGATTCGGTACTAGTCAGATGACAATAATGGATTTCTATGTGATTACAAGATTTGATCTGGTTTTTGACTGGGTATTGAAAGGTATGACTTTGGAAACAAATCAAACATGGTTATGAAACGCCTTACATGCTAATCTGCCATTGTGCATTTGATTCAGACATTCCCGCTAAACTGGGATGTGCAATGGATGAGGCTGGATATCCGATGGTAGACCCTTTCCAAAAAACAACGGTGGATCATGCCTTCGCTTGTGGCGATAACACGACCATGTTTCGATTGATCGCCAATGCGGTCGCAGCTGGCAATAAGGCAGGTGCGGTGGCTAATATGGAGTTAGTCCACCATAGATAATCTTCTGACTGATCTGATGGAATGAAGAGTTAGAAAATGGGTGTGTATATTTACCTTCTGTTTATGCAGGAGGTATAATGTAGTATCATGCCGCAACATTCAGAAAAAAGCTCTACAAGTTGGCTACAGCGATTGAAGGATGAAAGCTGGGAAGCAGAACTATTAATTTCAACCATTGCCATATTTGGAACACTCCAACTCTTCAAAGGGGTAGACTGGCTTACAAATTATTTTATCAATACACTGTTGCCGGAGCAGTACCTCATAGGATATATGATTGTTTTTATGGGCCTGCTGGCAGTGAGCCTTTTGGTCAGCATGTTTGTGATCCACTTTTCGTTGCGAGCTTACTGGGTAGGGCTGGTAGGATTAAATTCTGTATTTCCTGACTATAGCCTGAAAGAAAGCGCGTATCCCGAACTATATACAGCGAAAATACTGGCCATTCTCCCTAAGCTAAATAAGACCATCAAGGATGTGGACGAAATATGCAGCGTCATTTTTTCTGCTGCATTTCTGATGTTGTACACGTACATGTACCTGGCCTTGGTCGGAAGTCTTTATTTGCTTGCTTACAATGCATTAATAGATAAGGTTGCTGCCTTTATCCTATGGATTCCTCTCTATTTGTTTGGACTGGGGATGATCGTTCAAATGGTGTTTTCAGTGATAGGTAATCTCAAACATTTTCGGAATAACGAATGGGTGCAGACGGGATATTTCCAATCGGTACGGTGGGGTTCCATTCTCGTATTTGGACCTTTGTATAAGTACTTACTGCAAATTTCGATGACCTTTGGTTCCAACTTCAAAAAGAAGAAATCGTTGGTTGGCCTGGTTTTTATTTTTGTCATCATTGGATTCGTCATCTCGCTGGTTCGTTTTAGTAGTAGCAGGATGCGCTATCTGGTGAGGCAGGATACATATTTTGATGCAACGAAAATCTATGGAGGATACTATGGCTTAGGATCCGGGACCCAGGAATATCTTATCTCTCCCTGTATTGATTCAGATGTGGTCGAAAAGGAGGCACTGCGATTGTTTATTCCTATTTACGATTTTGAATATAGACTGGAGAGAGTAGGATGTGTCGAAAATGAAACACCTGAGGAGATAGTAGATAAGGAACAGGCAATTTTGAATAAAAGACAGAAACTATTGGATTGTTACAGCGCTTACCATTCTATCGATCTGAACGGTAGAGAACTCACACCTCAATTTTATAAATATCATCATCCTTCTACGGATCAGTTTGGTGTCATCTGCTACATTGATCTGAGCGGTCAGAGTGCAGGTCATTTGAAATTGAAAATCAGAAAAGAGCTGGAAGAGCAGGAGATGGAATGGGAGATTCCCTTTTACTATGTGGGAAATGAATAATCTTGCGCAGCACCTTCTGAAGTTCTACACTTCGTGAAAGTACTAAACAATGCTGATGGAGATATCCAGGGTTTTACGGATAGATCATGAAAAATCTCCTATTATCGGGAAATCTTGTATCATTGTTTTTAATGAACCTTCTGGAGATGAGCAAAGTACAATTCGTAGTAATGCTTCTATTTCTCTTGGCCTGTCAACCCGGCATGAATCAATGGATGAGTTTGGAGTCTCAATTGAAAAATTATGATTCACTGGGTCAGGTGGAAGTCTGCGTCATGGGTACATACCATTTTAATGATTCGGTTCTGTCCAATAAAAGTCAGGCAGGGATTGACCGTCTTCTGTCAAAAATCGCAGATTATCAACCCACCAAGATACTGTTGGAATGGGAGCCAGATCGATTTTTACAAACCAATGATCAATACCGTCAGTACCTCGATGGTTCTCTGGACATTTCTGATCGATACAACGAGGTCTATCAACTGGGCTTCCGACTGGCGAAAATGATGGGGCATGACAGTATCTATTTATTTGATGACCAGACCGAGTTCATAGGTTCGCTGGAAGCCTTTAGTACCGATACCGATCCATTCTCCTTTGAATTATTCACTAAATATGGCAAGGAAGAAGATGGGGAGTATTTTCGGGCACACGAACAAATAATCATTGAAAACTATGAGCATAATCTTGAGGTAATCAGTCAGTTGACACTGGATGAACATATTACCATGCTGAATAGTGATGAAATGCAACGCATAAATGCACAACGCATGCACATCTATGAGTCGCGGGTGGGTATTCAAAAGAATTGGGGTGGCCCCGACTGGTTAGGCAGATGGTACCGGAGAAATGTCCGCATGATGGCCAATGCCTTAAAGCTTTCAAAT
>JAUILM010000816.1 GCA_030432855.1 Bacteroidia bacterium | reverse complement strand
ATGTATGAACCAATCCGAAATGATACCATAGATGGTGGATGAGCTCCCCACCATGAACATGGACATGAAAAAATAGGATTGGTTTTCAATGAAATAGTTCTGAAAGGTAGGTGTGTCCGAGAAGAGCATCACCTGGATAGCAATTTTGATAGGAGTGAGAATCAATACCGCCACAATAAGCAAAGCTACATACGTCCAAAACTTCTTTTGGGATAGAAAATTAGGGATGAGATACAGGAGGTTTATGTAAATGATGGCTGCATAGAAGGCAATATCGATAGCCTTCTGAAAGAATACCAGAGGCCATCCTACTTTATTGAAATCCGAAATAACCAGAATGACCAGGAGAATGATCCAGAAAAGGGTATGGCCAATCCATCCCTTCTTTTCACTCCAGGGTCCCAGATTGAATATCCTTCTTAAAGCAAATACTTTCATCTATAAATTACAATAACAGCAAGCCCCTACCTCTCGTTGCAATATAATGAGTAAATAGATCAACATCCTAATAAAGGGGATCAAGGACAAGAAAAGAAGGGATTAAGGCAAAATAAGGTCTAAATTGAGTAGTTTTGCCCCCTGGGAGCATCAGAATCTGAACTTTTTCACATATCCACTATTTAAGATATGGTTTTATTGCCAGCATCAATATTTCAGTAAAGAAGTCATGGATACGGTAGAACAGAGAAATTACATTAGTAAGGATATTTACAATCAGGAAACGACACAACATATTCTTGATCACTACTCAGCAATTTTAACAGAGGTCGGTGAAGATGTAACCCGGGAGGGCCTAGTAAAAACGCCGGAACGTGCCTCTAAAGCCATTCAGTTTCTCACCTCGGGATATCAAACGGATCCTCGTGAAATCCTCCAGTCAGCTTTGTTTAAGGAGAAGTATAGTGAGATGGTCCTGGTGAAAGATATCGAGCTTTATTCCCTATGTGAGCATCATATATTGCCATTCTTTGGGAAGGCACACATTGCATATATACCCAATGGATATATAGTGGGGTTGAGTAAATTGCCCAGAGTAGTTGATGTTTTTGCCAGAAGACTTCAGGTACAGGAGAGATTAACGCATGAGATTTTGTCCTGTATCCAGGATGTCTTGCAGCCTCTTGGGGCAGCTATTGTCATAGAGGCACGACACATGTGCATGATGATGCGGGGAGTTCAGAAGCAGAACTCAGTGACCACTACCTCTGCGTTTACAGGAGAATTTGAAGATGAAACTACCCGCTCTGAGTTTCTCAATTTGATCAGCGCGAATTTGCATTAAGATACTAACAGGTAAATCATGAAAGGATTTGTTTTTCCGGGACAAGCCTCCCAGTTTGTCGGAATGGGTAAAGGTTTGTTTGAAATCAATCAAAATGCCGAGCAGCGTTTCAGCGAGGCAAAAGAAATACTGGGATTTGACCTGGCTGAGGTAATGGTGAATGGATCTGAAGATGATCTGAAGCAAACATTTGTCACGCAGCCTGCCGTGTTTATTCACTCGGTTCTGACCGCAGAAGCCAATCCGGATGAGATACCCGGAGCTGTTGCCGGTCATTCACTTGGTGAATTTTCAGCATTAGTTGCTAACAAATCATTGACGTTTCATCAGGGGTTGGAGTTGGTCAGAGTCCGCTCGGAGGCGATGCAGGCTGCGTGTGAAGCTGAAGCCGGCACTATGGCCGCCATCGTGGGGCTGGACGATCATGTAGTCGAGGAAGTATGTGCGGATGTAGAGGGTGTAGTCATAGCGGCCAACTATAATTGTCCCGGACAGTTAGTTATATCAGGTGCAGTACCCGCTGTAGAAGCAGCTTGTGAGATTCTAAAGGAAAAGGGGGCCGGAAGAGCATTGATACTGGCCGTAGGAGGTGCATTTCACTCCCCACTAATGCAGCCCGCGGAAGATCAGCTGTCACAAGCTATCGAGGCAATGGATTTTGCTACCCCCATATGCCCTATATATCAGAATGTGGATGGTAAACCGCAAACGGATAGTTCAGTCATCAAATCGAATTTAGTAAAGCAATTGACCTCTCCGGTCCGTTGGACTACTACCATTGAAAATATGATATCCGATGGAGTGGACAGTTTTGTAGAAGTCGGAGGAACGGGGAAAGTAATTCAGGGTATGATCAAGCGAATAAACCGTTCCATTCCGTCAAGTGCATTATAGTTAGTACTTTTAGACCGGATTAGGTATTGGATCTTCATTATCAGGGCAAGTCAGCCTGTACCAGATACTTTAATGCATAATCCGGGATAAACCCGATCAGAGATCTATGGAAGAAGTTGATGTAAGAAAAGGGATAGTATTATTGGCAGAGCCCTTTAGTCAGGATAGCCATTTCAAGCGCTCCGCGGTTGTCCTGACAGACCATCAAGAAGAAGGTACGGTGGGCTTCATCATAAATAAACCGCTTGATATTCAAATTGAGGAACTGCTTTCCGACTTCCCTGAGTTTGAGACCAATGTATTCTTTGGAGGGCCCGTAGCTACAGATAGTATTCACTATATACATAATGTGGGAGAAATGCTGGACGACAGTATCAAGGTGGCTAATGGTATCTACTGGGGTGGAGATTTTGAAAAATTAAAGTTTCTGATCGAATCCAAGCTCATCCTACCGCGAAATATTCGCTTCTTTGTAGGGTATGCCGGTTGGGGTGCGGGTCAGCTGGCCACCGAGCTGAGCTATGGCTCATGGGTTCTGGCCGATGCCCATGCCAACTATCTGTTTAAGTCACCTCCAGGTCAGCTGTGGTCTCAGATCATGAAAAATAAGGGTGATACCTATTCTGTAATTGCCAATGTACCCGATTCAGTGAACTGGAATTAATAGTCGAACATGATTCATTTGCACGATCTCAGGATTCAGTATGGTGATCGCGTTTTATTCAAAGACATCAATTTTCAAATTAATCCTACCGATAAGATTGCATTGATCGGCAGGAATGGTGTTGGAAAATCGACACTTTTCAAATTGAT
>JAUILM010000815.1 GCA_030432855.1 Bacteroidia bacterium | reverse complement strand
GATTTGAAGGAGGCGTACATTTCCGCACTGATAATGAGGTGGGATTGGAAGTAGGTGATCAGGTGGGCCGGCAAGTGATCAGGGCATTTACGGAATGAAGTATCGGGAGGTTGAGGACAAGTCAAACAGATTAACACCAGGATCTCAAAATCTATATCGTGTCCGGTGAATCAAAAAAAGCTTCTCATTTGACCAAATGTACGATAACATCACAAAGCAAGCAGGCACCCATCAAATGTAAAATGTAATGTGCTAATAGCTTTTGATATCAAATGCTTTTGGTCATCAATTTCATCCTTTTTTGGGCCTTGTCATTTAAAGCTTCCTCCACGATGTCATTAAACTTTTTTTCCTCTAACATTGATCTAAACATCGGATCTCTGCGAATGTGAAACGGATATCCCCAATGCCACCCAAAATCAGTCAATTTGCCAAGCCATTCATATGCTTTATCGTGATCACCTAAAAATGCGGCAATTGCAGCTAGATTGTAGGCATTGTTATCTCTTGCCCGTGATCGATTTAGGTTATCACCCTCCTGCAAAAATTTAACACTCTCGTCAAAATGAAATTGACTATCTTTAATTAGGCCTTCTTGCCGTAATAGATAACCATATCGATGACGATATCGATTCAATCTATGATCTGGACCACTTTGCGAAAAAAGTGCCAGAAGTCTGATAAAATAACCTTTTGACTCTTCATATTTCTCCAAATACAAACTGGATATAGCAAGATGCCAAAATCCTTGAATTTCACCGGGAAAATTCCTTTCGTATTCAATTGCCTCATTATAAGCATTTTCAAATGAACCTTGGTGCATATAGGTCCAAAAAAGTGACGTGCTCCATCTCCTAATCCTTTTTTCTTCTTGACCAAACTCAATTGCTCTGTTGAACATTCCAAGCTCAAGATAAAACCAACAAAATTGATTCATTATTTCGGCAAGCTCAAAACCATGACTTCTATCCAGTGCTTTTCTTAAATATTCAAAACTTACATTGTAATCACCTTCTACTCGAAAGTAATACTCACCGATAAGCCTCAAAGCTTCGGCAAAATTGGGATTCAATTCGAGAGCCCTCAGCAAATCATTTTTGTGTTCAACAAATCTTGATTCTGCGAGGTAACATCTGGACCGAATGTAGTATGCTTCATCTAGATAAGGATCAAGACTTAATGCTCTATTGCATAAACTGATGATACTATCAAGAACGGATTTTTCATAAAAATGGCTATCGAAATCCCGATCCCATGATGCCTTTGCAATTCCTACTATGGCCTTAGCGAAAAGAGGATCTATTTCCAGGGCCCTTAAATAATGCTCTATGGCTGAGTTAATATCTTCGTCTGCAAGAGTTTTTTCATACCTCTGCTGTCTCTCCAATCCCTTTACATAAAACAAGTAAGCGTCCAAACTTCTCACATTCATCTCCTGCCGAAGAGTATTCCTATTGTCGGAATTATCTGGTTGCAATACATCAGAAATCTCCTTAATAAGCGAATATTTAATTTTAATAATGCTATCTATTGGCCCTATGAAAGTATTAGCCCAGATCTCAGCTTCATTCAAAGAATTAATGATTTCACAGTTAACTTTGATGCTATTATTCATTATCTGAACTTCTCCCATCAATAAAAGTTTAGCATTAAAATCTGCGCCAATCCTTTTTATGGATTTATGGTTTGGGTCATAACCTTCGACGCTTCGTCTAGAGATCACTCTCAACCCAGATATTTTTGATAAGTGGTCTCGAATCCCGGTCTCTAGTCCCTCGATAAGAAAACTCTGGTCATGTACACCTATTGTGTCGAATCGTAACATTGCGATGCTTGGGTCTTGAGGAATCTCCGGATCAAATCCGAAAATGCCCTGCCAGCCTAGTAAAATGACTACTGCACCAATAAGAAAGGAGCGATCATTGCTAGAATCTGATTTTTCTTCGTCTCCCTTTCCAACTTTCCCTTTACTGAGTTTGCTTTGGGCACTTTGAAGCCTTTGTTTGCGATTGCAAAAACACGAATAGCTTCTTCAACGTTCTTAAATTTGAAATCTCCTAGCTCTTTGATCTCAAACTCATCCTTATTTCTAATCTGGTCCCTAGTCGCCTTAGAGAGAAGAATTGAACCTGGACTACTAATAGTTTCAATTCGAGAGGCAATATTTACCCCATCGCCAAATATATTATTGCCCTGATATGTGACTTCCCCTAGATGGATACCAATTCGTAGTGGAATCATAAGTTTCTGTGCCTCTTGCTGGATACTCATGGCAGCTCTAACACCGTCAGTTGTACTAACAAAGGATAATAGTGATCCATCTCCAAAATACTGTATTAACCTACCTTGATAGTGGGAAACGGAAGTTTCAACAATCTCCTTAAATAGATTTAGCGTTTCCAATGCAGAAAGTTCATTTGCCTGCATCATTTTCGTATAGCCAACAATATCAACAAATACAATCGTAGACAGTCTTCTAACTGGTTTTCTCTCTTTGCTATTGGCCATTGAATACTTCTGCTTAGAGACCTTTTATGAAATTAGAAAATAAATCAATCGCATACAAGAGCTGACTTCACCCTCAGAAGGACTCGAGAAGCTCCACTTCTATTGGGAAGGGATAAATGCATTTGTTAGTCTATCCACAATATGTCCATTCTCGTCGATGGTCGCTCTATTCATCGAACTAAGTATCTCAGAGCCATCTGGAAGTTGATTCTCTACCGTTCCATCTTTTAGCTTCTGACAGAAATCCCGTGCATTTT
This sequence comes from Bacteroidia bacterium, assembly GCA_030432855.1. Taxonomy (GTDB): domain Bacteria; phylum Bacteroidota; class Bacteroidia; order Chitinophagales; family Saprospiraceae; genus JABDMH01. The sequence continues at coordinate 225 of JAUILM010000815.1, read as the reverse complement.
CTAAAATTGAATTTTTCACTAAACACTACATCATTATGTTGAAGACACTAAATTTATCATACCAACATTTTAGCCACAGGATCCAGGCAAAAAGATATGTCGACGCCTGTCCATTCTATTCCAAATATTTTATTTCATCTTATTACAAAGCAGCGATATAGCCTGGAAATGGAAAAGCGAGCCCATCTGGGATCGACTCATCGAGCGCAAAATACTCGAGTACAA
>JAUILM010000814.1 GCA_030432855.1 Bacteroidia bacterium | reverse complement strand
CTGATCGTCATGAAAAAACTCGATCATGTAGGCCACAAAATTAGGAAATACACTTTCAATATCATCCGGAGAGAAATAACGCATGTCCCAATCCACGAAATAACGAAGATCTCCAGAGGGAAGTGAAATAATCTTCACTACATCATGTCGGGGGTCATTCGCAATCTTACCCATAAGATCTTGCACGATCTGCTCCGATCCTTCCAAGTACTGGATGAATTGCGCTTCAAAATAGCACAGTAGACCCGTTACATGGACCCTTTGATTATTAATCATCGACTGTTGTTGGAGCGACTCAAGTTGCTCTTTGGAGAAAGGATCCACTGCCTTGCTTATATACATCAGCCGGCTAACTGATTCCGCCATAGTTTATCTCTAAATTGCGAAGGCCAAATTTAAGGACATATTCTGAAATCTCCGCATCTCGAAGCATGTGCATATGCCTTGTTTTATTGATCAAATTATCAAGCTTAGTCCAGATGCTTTCTCAACTCCCGCTTAAGAATCTTCCCGGTCGCATTCATTGGTAGCGAATCCACAAATGAAATCTGTCTGGGATACTTATACGCTGCAATGTGGTCTTTAGTCCATTGTATGAGTGTTTCCTCATCAATGGTAGCTCCTTCCTGTCGCACGACAAATGCTTTGATCTCCTCTCCCAGCGCCTCATCCGGAACACCGATTACAGCCACCAGAGAGACTTCATCGTGGGTGATCATCAGCTCTTCCACCTCACGGGGATATACGTTTAGTCCACCTCGGATAATCATATCTTTCGTCCGATCTACAATATAGAAGTAGCCATCTTCATCCTGTACTGCCACATCACCCGAGTGCAACCAACCATTGACCAGAGTTTCCGCTGTGGCTTCCGGTTTGTTGTAGTACCCTTTCATTACATTATGTCCCCGATATAGCAATTCACCTTTTTCTCCAACCGGCACTTCATTACCCTGCCCATCAACAAGCTTTACCTCCACGCCCCATACGGGTAGTCCAATCGAACCTACTTTTCGTTCGAAACCCGGCTGATTGAAGGTTACGACCGGCGAGCCTTCTGACATACCATACCCCTCAAAAATGGGCACTTCATATCGAGCTTCAAAGCCTTCTAAAACCTGTTGAGGCAAGGCAGCTCCCCCGGATACACAAGTACGCAGGGTTTCCTTTATTTCTATGCTTCGTTTCGAGCCGGCCTCCGGTCCCTGATGCAACAAAGCCCAGTACATAGTCGGTACTCCGGCAAATATGGTAACGCCTTCCTCTATGATGGTACTAACCACAGAATCCACTTCAAATCGGGGTAACAAGACACCTGTAACCGCATGCATTACACCACAATTCATCATACAGGTCTGCCCAAAAATGTGAAACAGGGGCAGGACCTCCAGAAAAATGTCATCATACTCCAACTCAAATAAGTGTCGGGAAAGGTCTGCATTCCAGGCCATATTGCCATGCGTCAATTCTGCTCCTTTCGGTTTGCCCGTGGTACCCGAGGTATAGATGATGATTGCTGTATCATCTGACCTTGTGACAACACTTTCGTATACCGGTGACTTATCCTTTAGCAAATCACGAAATCCCAAAGGACCGATACCCGGTCCCGCAGATGGATTTGCTTCGAGACAAATGAAATGATGACAGTCTGGTGCCTTCAAAAATCCTGCATACCCCTCCTGCCCCATGGGCATACTTTCACTTCCTTCAAAACAGAAAAAAGCCCTGGCATTAGAATCGACCAAATGATAGGCTACTTCTTCCTGTTTTAGCAAGACACTTAATGGTACCACCACCGCACCCGCTTTCAGGATACCGTAGTACACGATCGGGAAATACATTAGGTTGGGACATGAAAGTGCTACCTTATCCCCCTGATTGATGTCCAGCGTCTGCAGGGCATTGGCCACCTGATTAGCGGCTGCGTTTACCTCTTTAAAAGATAGTCGTTGAGTGCCGGCAACGAAGGCAGTTTTATATGGATATTTTCGGGCACTATCCTCGAGTAGAATGGAAAGATTAAGCATGTTATGAATATAGCAAATTTAGATTGCAGTAAAGGAGGCTATGTGTCGTTTGGATCAAACCATAAATATCATCATATTCCCCTTTCAGAATGAGTGCATCTATGTTTAATGACAAGTTCCTGGAGCATGCCCTGGTCCATGATGAAGAGCGCCTGATCAGAGGATACGATGTTGATGTATCCCGGAAAGCTTCTGTCCCTTCGTTAATTCAAATCATGCATGATACCGCCATTCAGCAAATCATCGCATTGGGGGTTTCGGCTTTGGAACTCCAACCCCTGGATCTGGGATGGGTCCTGACCAATCAACAACTATGGATCTATGACAGGCCTCTGCTGGGCGACACCGTCACATTGATCACCCATCCTTCCGGTATGGATCGTTTTCTGACCTATCGGGATTACTATCTCTTGAATAGTGATCGAAAAATCCTTGCAAAGGCTACCACTACCTGGATTCTCATGAACATAAAGGAGCGCAAAATTGCACCCTTTCCGACCTTTATCCAAACCTTACTGGAACGCAGCACCGAACTACCGCATCTGGAACGTGCAAGACAACGAAAATGGCAATTGCAGTCGCCCGACTATAAAATTGAAAGAACCGCCGGATATTCAGATCTGGATTTCAACCACCATGTAAGCAATCACTATTTTTTTAAGTGGATGCTTGATGCATTACCCCTGGATTTTCTCTCCTCAAGGACCCTCGGTTCTTTCAATGTAAAACTGAAGGGTGAACTCTTTTGTAACGATCAGGTGTCTGCTGAAGTGAAAGTGAACGAAAGGGAAATCCTACATCAATTGAGAAAAGGGGAAGAGGTAATTGCAACCGGGGAGTCGTTGTGGTCTTGAACATCTTGCGATCCGTCACACATCATGCTACAATAGTTTCCGGCCTTTGATATATTGCTTACATGAAACACCTTTTATTCTTCTTACTATCTGTAGGAACACTCAATCTGTACG
>JAUILM010000813.1 GCA_030432855.1 Bacteroidia bacterium | reverse complement strand
TAATTTATTCGTCAGTGATTATACGCTGGGTGCGAGAAATTCAATCCAGATTTTTAAAGTCGGCAATACGATATCATCCGACGGCACCGTATCCATGGACAACTCAGTGGTCTTTAAAGCGGGCAATGCAATACATCTTCTTCCCGGTTTCGAAGTGGAATGGGGTGGTACATTTACCGCAGATATTGAGACTTGTGTGATTGCAAATTAGCTTCTTTGGCACCTGGCACAATGTGCATCTTTGTGAATCCTGGATGTACCTTAGACACAATCGTGTAGCATGATCTGGGAGGTTATTACCTTTACCTTCATTCCGCAAAAAGAGGAATTCCAGATTCAACAAAGATTGTAGTAATGCATAAACATCTTTTCATTCTCTCACTACTGATGACATTGATCACTCATGGTTTTTGTCAATCCTATGAGGACCAGCTAGTAATTGAAAATAATCTCTTCTCAAAAACCTTCGGCTACCATCTCTCCGAAGGTGGGGCTATTTCGGTCGAAATTTCTACGAATTTGTCCGATAATCCAATTGCAACAAGTGAGAACATGCCATTCTTCTCCTTTGTAATTAATAATAGTATTGTAAGTTCAAATGACCCTCTCTGGGTATATAGATCCTCCAGTACACGTCAGATGGGTAACGATGGTACAGAATACACGATAGTTTTTGAAGGTGTAAAAAGACCTGTAGAAGGTCTGCAAGTCAAGTTGCTCCAGCAAGTTTTTCCTGGTTCAACTCTCATTAGGGAAAAATTGATTCTTCAAACTGAACAGAATTCCTTTCAACTAAATAAACTGGATGAAAAACTTCATTTCAAATTTCCTTCGTATGGTCTCTCACGTGGACCGGACAACACCCTAAAGGGTACTGAAATTCGTATCGCTAGTTTTAATAAGAAACCCATCACTTTTGGAGACAAAAAGAAGGGAAACCACATGTATTATCCAGATATTAATCCCTTTGAACTATCGGAGGAAGTTACTTCAGTGAAAGGTCCCATCTCAATAGTAAATAATGGTAAAATTAGTTGGGTTTCTACCTACGAACATGCTTCTCAAGACGATCTCAATGGGATGTTTAAAAAGCCCATTGCGCAAAATGAGGGAAATCTAATTAATGATGCCATGCAGGGAACGAAGGGAGTATTTAATTTCTCGATAGATGAAGATGATTTTAAGTTCCTGGGTATTTCTTCGGAGCTGGAAAATGATCAAATTAATATTTCTGTGGAAATATTACGTGGTGGTTATCTGGAAGGTGAGGTAATCGACAGGGATCATCCATATGCAACAGTATGGAATGCAACTGCTTTTTATAAAGGAAGTAATCTGGAAGATGGAAAGGCTATACTTCGACATTACCTTTTTAATCAAATCTGTGAAAAATCAGTTTCCCGAATTCCAGAATTTTACTACAACACCTGGGGTATGCAGCGGAATGATCGCAACAAACCTTTGCGCGGGATATTGACTTACGATCGTATTTTCGAAGAAATTGACTATGCGGCTGAATTGGGTGTTGATATTTTTGTGTTGGATGATGGGTGGGAAAATGCACAGGGTGAATGGTTTCCTAATCAAGCAAGGTTTCCAGAGGGATTATCACCTATAAAAGAAAAGCTCGACCAACACGGTATGAAAATGGGGCTATGGTATTCACCAATGGGAATCGACTCCACTACTCAGCGGTATAAGAACAATCCTCAATGGGTCATAAAGGACTCAGAGGGACATCCAATTTCAGCACAATGGGACCATCCTGCCTTTGATTTTGTCAGTGATTTCTTTAATGTCTTTATTGAAGACTGCAAGAAAATGATCGATGAGGGATGTTTATTTATGAAATGGGATGCCATTAACACATTCTACAGTAGCCTGCCCAATCTACATCATGGCTCAGAAGAATATTCAGAAGAAGAATTACGTGCCCGATATGAATATTTGCTCCCTGTTTATGTAGTGCGAGCCATGGAGATCCTCACTAATTATCAACCCAACCTGGTCATAGAAATCGATTTGACGGAAGCTCGTCGGGTCATGACCGGTCTGGCACCCTTAAGTCAGGGTAAACTTTTCTGGATGAATAATGGAGCAAGCACATATAATGACTATTCTGCTTTTCGGACACAATCCATGCGAACCATCGCCAATGAATTTGCCGGAATTATTCCTTTGGAGCTATTTACATATGCCAACTACCCGCACAATCTCGCGGGAAAGATGGAATACAATGTGCATAATTCCTTACTGGCCGGTCATGGGTTCTGGGGCAACCTGGAGCTGATGAATAGTGCAGAACGTACATGGATTGGAAAGCAGGTCAAACTATCCCGGCAAGTTTTGCCATACCTTGTAAATGTAAATCCGAAAGTAATCGGGGAGGTAGGTGACTCTCCTGAAATCTATGAAATAGTAAATGATGATGAAGCTGCAGGCCAGGTTATTGCCTTCACGTCAAAGCCCATCAAGACCGAAGTGAAGGTGCATGTGAAAATGGATAAGATGTTGGCATCGTTGAATAATCCTTATACGACCTCTAAAGACCATCTAATTATCCCCATTGATTTGAAAGAAAAGGAATCCTCAGTTGCAGTCATCATTATTCCAAATCTGGGAAAAGGAGTCAGTATAACGTCATCTACTTCGCCTATCACTGATGCGGTGCTACAAGAAGACAAATTAATTTATCATTTATCCCATGCAGGCCGGCAATCTATTATTGCAGATAAAAAACTGGGGAAACCACGGATTTTCGGATCAAAGCCATTAACCTCAGCAATAGACGAGAGAGACTCTTCTTTTCAAATAGAGGTTGAGGCGGAGGAACCGGATTGCGAGGTCACTCTGTATTTTGAAAAATGAAACAGATGTGAGGATTAGGATGCTGCCTTCCGTGTTCTCTAAAGCTTCATCAAGACAATATTTCGATTGCTGACATCACCTGTCAGGGTTGCACTGGGATTCGTAACAGTGACATCAACTACTTGTGCAG
>JAUILM010000812.1 GCA_030432855.1 Bacteroidia bacterium | reverse complement strand
CATTACGGTTTCAATCCCTTCTATAAGCTCTGATAATGGAGAACCTTTCAGCATATAACCATCCGTTCCATTGATAAAAGCCTGCTTCACGAACTTCTGATCATCATATCCTGACACCACCATAATTCTTGTGTCCGGAGAAGCTTCTTTCAAAGGAGCGATGAGATCCAGGCCATTGATCTCACCCAAATTCAGGTCCAAAAATACTAAGTGTATTCTTCGTTTTTCTACAATCCGCTCCACATCTTTTCCATCGTGAGAAATATGTATCACTCTGATGTCCATTCCGGGTACCTCACCGAGTAAAGCAGCCAGTCCTTCTGTGAAAATCACATGATCATCCACTATGACCACATTTAACCTCATACCATTTCTTTTACCTCTCAAATTCTAAAAAGCTTTACTTAACACATTATAACTTACAGCAATTTGAATGCCATAAATGCTACTTATGGAAAAATACCTTAATATTTAACAGTGTATCAATCACTTAGAAGTATAAACTTTCTCCAGGTGGCCTTGAAAAAAGACGCAAGTGTACACTTTTCGTACATTTTTTCGATTGGTTTGGCCATAATTTATCCATATCGCCCGAGTTCGGGACCTGATATCCGGGATCTTACGGATAAATCAAATCCGAGTTATCCGATTGCCGGTACTTTCTTCGTTCTTTGATTCAGGAATACAATGTCCCGGTACTGTAGTACATATGGTGTTTATCTATTGCTCTGTCTCATTGGGGGTATGCCCGTGGTATCTGCACAGCAGACTGCGTTGAGCAATCTCCGCAGCATGGAGATCCACAATCAAAAAGATACCTTTTATCTCACCTCCTTTACCATTGCACCAGAGACTGTTCGTCTGACCGAAAAGCAAACCGGAACTTTGATACCACCCGATCAATTCCGCATCGAAAATCACCTATTCATATGGGATCCGCAGTTTCGAAGCACCACCTTGGATTCAATGAGCTATTCCATCAGTTTCAGGGTGCTGCCGTATGATTTGACAGCACGCCAGAGTCGTTTTGATTCCTTATTGTATCTGGATCCGGATGAACGCGTCATGGAGTCTATTACTCTGGATAGAAGGAGTAGTCAATCTCCCATCCTACCTCGATCTGGCCTGGAGTATGATGGTACATTTTCCCGAGGTCTCTCTGCCGGAAACCGACAGGATCTGGTCCTAAATTCAAACTTTGATTTGAGGCTGGCTGGTAATGTGGGTGAGGGTATTGAAATCCTGGCAGCACTTTCCGACAACAGCATTCCCCTCCAGCCCGATGGAAACACGCAACAATTGCAGGAGTTTGACCGAATCTTTGTACAACTAAAAAAAGGTCGTCAGTCCCTAATCGGTGGTGACTATATCCTGGAACGGCCCGAAAGTCACTTTATCAATTATTACAAACGGACGCAGGGCGTCCGGATCGATAGCGAGTCGCTCCTAAAGAATGGAAACCGGATGATCAATAGTGTTAGTGTGGCCGGCTCAACAGGAAAATTTGCCCGTATCAACATCAATGCGCAGGAAGGAAATCAGGGTCCATACCGACTGCCCGGCAATGAGGGGGAGCGCTTTGTAATCATCCTTGCCGGATCAGAACGCATCTATGTAGACGGTATTCTGATGCAGCGCGGACTCGAAAAGGACTACGTGATTGATTACAATGCCGGTGAATTGACCTTCACCCCTAATCAACTGATGACTAAGGACAAACGAATCATCGCCGAGTATGAATATTCAGATCAAAATTACAATCGCTCAATCATAACAGCCGGCAGTGGGTACCGTAGTGAAAAACTGGATTTACAATTCAATGCCTACAGTGAGCAAGATGGCAAGCTTTCATCAGGATTGAATGATCTGTCGACCGAGGATAAGCGGTTTCTCGCTGAACTGGGTGACAGCACACAAAACAAACTCTCATCCTCGATTCGCAAGCGTCCGGAGGGTTTCGATCCAAATCTAGTCATGTACAAGCTGATAGATAGTCTGGATTATACAGATATCCTGGTCCGCAGTACCAATCCGGATAGTGCTCTATATACCGCAAGATTCACACTGTTAGGTCCTGGCCTGGGTGACTACATCCCCGTCGCATCGGAGACGAATGGCACTGTCTATCAATGGGTGGCACCTGACCCTACCACGGGTGAGCGTAATGGTACACATGAGCCTGAGGTGCAACTTATAGCTCCCAAACAACAGCAGATGTTTTCATTGGGCGGTATCTATCGCTTATCGGATAAGAGCTCACTACAATCAGAAGTCTCACTTTCGCACAATGACCTCAATCGCTTTTCTGAAAAGGATAGCGGTGATGATATGGGATATGCCGTATCCAATACACTTCGACATCAGATGGATTTTGGTCAAGACACCAGTGCAAGGAGATGGATTCTGGACACAGAGGTAAAGCATGAATTTCTCAGCAATCATTTTCAAATACTGAAGCCCTATCGAAATGCAGAATTTAGCAGGGACTGGAACATTCAGGATGTGCCACAAGCCTCAGAAAATCTACTGGACATTGCCGCGACCCTTTCACAATCTGATCATTTAACCCTGGGCTACCGAAGATCTAGTTTTGATAGAAAGTCCTTCTACAATGGTGCAAGAAACATCCTGGATGGCCGGTATCAGAAGAATGGTTGGCTCATAGATGGTATCACGGACAGACTCAAGTCGGATGGTCGTGATATCCACTCAAACTTTTGGCGGCCAAAGCTGGAGATTGCCAAATCCCTGGGCAAGAGCAAAAACTGGACGGTCGGGTATTACTATGAGCAGGAAGAAAATGTACAGCGAGATGCCGTATCCGACACACTCAAGAATACCAGCTTTAACTATGCCGTGCAAAGGATCTATGTGCGAAAGGCCGGAAATCGCAATCTCAATATGGGCATTCACTACCAGCAACGTATAGATGATCTGTTTGGAGGTGGAAACACGCTCTTGCGCGCTTCGAAGGCGCATGAGGTAGCTGTGCAGGGCC
>JAUILM010000033.1 GCA_030432855.1 Bacteroidia bacterium | reverse complement strand
TTGGACGAGTTACTATAAGTCTGGCAACATTAAGGAACAAGGTTTCATTCGTTGTAATCACAAATTTGGGGATTGGGTATACTTCTATGAATCTGGAAGAATCATGAAATATGAACGTTATAGTGGAATTAATATAGTAGATTCAAATCCAAATGCAGGACTATTAAATGGGTCCTATCTCGAATATCATGAAAACGGAGAAGTTAAGATCTCAGGAACATGGAGAATAGTTGAAAAGTACATGCCATTTCAGATAATTAATCCCTTAACTTACGAAGTAAAAGATAGCTGTTGTATCTGGAATCCTGAATCAGTAAAATGGGGAAATTGGCATGAATACGATGAAAAAGGAGTCCTCCTAAATAATGTGAATCATGAATTATTCATTAAAGATTCCAGCAACATTCGTGAAATAGCCGATCGCTACTTACAAATAAATATAAATGAAGTTTACAAGAACTGACGAGATAAGACCAAGATTTTGTAATTAGGAACGACATCAAAACGTCACAAATCAATACTACTATGGCTATAGTCAACACGTACTTATATTTTAATGGGGAGTGTGAAGAAGCATTTGAGTTTTATAAGTCTGCTTTTGACAAAGAATTTAAATATGTCGGACGTTACAAAGATGTTTCCCAGACTGCAAGGCATAATTTTCCAAATTGTGAGGATGAGCATATTATGCATATCGCATTGCCTATAAGCGAAGAGACAATTTTAATGGGGGCCGACATCATTGACAATGGTAGGAAAGAAAAGAACACCTATAATAATTTCTCACTCTATGTGAGCACAGACAGTAAGAAAGAAGCTAATAGAATATTTAAGTCGCTATCATCGGGCGGTGAGATAAAACTTCCTATGTCCGATCAGTTTTGGGGTTCATATTACGGAATCTGTGTGGATAAATTTGGCGTGCAATGGAAAATCAGTTTTGCCCCAGATAGCTAGCTAATCAAAACTCTAATTCAAAGTCACAGACTGGTATATATGTTCCTCCGCTAGTTGTCGCAGTAGCATTTTCAAACTGGCACGAGGTACGCCATTTGTGATCATGATATAAAGAGCGAGATATCCGTTGGCACTACCCTGGTCACTGTCCGGCGACACACAGCTATGCTTCTATACATAGATAACATATTATATGTAGACAGCACACCTCCATCCATCTTAAACCTCCATTCTCAACACTTCCTTCTCTCAATTAAAGAAGAACTGGGGTCATAAAGATCCCGTACTCCCCTTGACTTTCTCCCGGGTTATACCTTTCTTTGACTATATTATCAGCAAAAATAGATTTAATGAACAGACGCTCGTTCTTAGGGGTTTTCGAAGAACTAATGCTCTTGACCGTAATCGCGCTGGGTGATAATGCCTATGGGGTATCTATCATGCATGAAATAAATGAGCAAACCGGTCGGTCTATAAAACTCAATCAGGTCCATGCCGCACTGCATCGACTGGCAGATAAAGGATTGGTGGAATCAGAGCTGGGGCTACCCACAGCAGTGAGGGGAGGGAAACGCAAGCGATTGTTTACCGCTACAGCCTCAGGAATCCGCGAATTGCAGGAGATCCAACGCGTGCGTCAGCGACTATGGAATCTGGCACAATTAAAACCCTTATCCGGAACATAATGGGCAAAGAGCAAACTCCTCCCCGGTGGGCAACCAAATTATTGAGCAGAATCTGTTCACCCAATTTGCTGGAAGAAATCGAAGGAGATCTTCTGGAAGAATATCAATATCAGGTGGATAAACATGGTCCAGCCAGGGCCAACTGGGACTACATATCCACCGTTTTCGGATTTATACGCCTCTCGATTTTCCGCAAGAAAAAGGTGCACAATCCATCATCTATAACTAATTCGATTATGCTTAGAAACTATCTGATCACCGCCTTCAGAAATATTATTCGTCACCCTTCATACGCGGCAATTAATCTGACAGGACTTACCCTGGGCCTGGCCTGCAGTATGCTCATTTTCCAGTTTGTCACGGTAGAAAGAGGTGCAGATGGATTTCACGAACACGTGGATCATACGTACCGCGTAGCGTTAGAGCGGCAGATAAATGGTGAAATAGACGAAACATATTCTCAGGTATTTTTTGGAGCCGGGGAAGCTTTTACTGAAGAAATACCGGAAGTGGAAAGCTATACCCGCGTACTGGCCGATTTCTTTCAGGAGGGGCCCACACTTAGTCCGAACGACGAGGACGAAGATGATGGATTTAAAGACGTTCGATCTATCGTTGTAGACTCGACATTCCTATCCATTTTTTCCTTTCCACTGATGAAAGGGGATCCGGGCACGGCACTTCAACTGCCCGACGCCATCCTATTGACGGAAAGTATGGCGCAAAAGATGTATGGCTCATCTGATCCCCTGGGAAAGATCATTCATTATGGCTCAGGGGCGCTATCGTCACAGGATTTTGTCGTCACAGGAATATTGGAGGATGTACCGGAAAATTCACATATACAATTTGATGTGGTCATTCCCATCCGCAATTTCTATGGTAACGTATCGGAAGAAGATCTGGCGAGGGTAGCCTGGAATCGAAGTCAATTTACCACGTATGTTACCACCAGACCGGGTGCCAATCACGAGCAAATCGAGCATTTGATGAACGATATTCTTGCGAGAAACGTCGAGCAGGATAATTTTAAATTGACAACCACCCTACAGCCCATGAAGTCGGTTTATTTTGATCGGGAAACGGACCTGGGACTTACTGGATTTGGTTCTGCACAGACAACCACCCGAACCGGAAATTACTGGATTGTATACTTTCTGATGATTATCGGCATCATGACACTAACGATAGCATTTATAAGCTACGTAAATCTCTCTACCATCCGCTCTCTGGACCGGGCAAAAGAGGTAGGTGTGCGTAAAGTGATTGGTGCCGGTAAAGCCGATCTCAAGTGGCAGTTTTTTCTTGAAGCTACCTTAATGAATTTCACGGCTCTTGCTCTGGCTATAGGATTATTACTTCTATTAAAACCCCTTATTTATTCTTACGCCCATCTTAACCTGAGCCTTGGTTCTATGATCAGCAAACCCTTTCTGCTACTATTTGGTGGTGTCTTTCTGGTAGGTGTCTTGCTATCGGGCTCTTATCCGGCGTTCGTACTTTCTTCATTCCAACCCATCATGGCTATCAAAGAAAAAATTACCACATCCTCCGGTCGATCCAATTTCCGAAGAGCACTTATTGTATTTCAATATACCGCAGTAGTAGCATTATTAGTCTGCACTGCTATAGTCTACCAACAGCTCCATTATATGCAAAACAAGGATATCGGTCTGGAAATGGATCAACTCATTACAATCCGGAGTCCTCGCTTTATCCCTGAAAATACGAGAAGTACAGACATGGAGACTGCTCTTAAGAATCAGGTGCTAGCTGTACCCTCTGTGCGGAGTGTGACATTTACGGGTAATCAGGCTGGACGTGGGCTAAATTTCTCATTGCCTTTTCAATTGGATAGAGTTGGCTCTTCTGAAATTAGGGTGGCCATCGGCACAGGGTGTCGACCATAATTTTGCCGACGTATACGGTTTGGATCTATTGGCAGGCGAACCTTTTCGAGATGGCATGTTACATGATCCGGGAGGTGGTGGTGATCAAAATTACAGTCGGGTCCTGATAAATGAAACGGCAGTGCAGATGTGGGGATTCAATAGCAATGAGGAGGCTATTGGCCAACTGGTGACGAGTATGAACGGCCGGAGATTCTTCATTCAAGGCGTCCTAGAAGACTTTAACTGGTCTTCCGTGCATCAGGCCACACAACCGGTTATGCTATGGTATACTAATGCTAATCGGTTTATGACCATCAAGGTTGCCTCGAATGAGGTGGCTCAATCTCTGGAAGAAATCAAATCCATTTATGACAATATGTTTCCCAGAGATGTTTTTCATTACGAAATGACCGAGGCTGTATTTGATGAGCAATACAAAGAAGATCAAAAATTTGCACATCTATTTGGGATCTTCTCTGCTATCAGTATTCTAATTGCTACATTGGGCATACTGGGCATTTCGTCTTTTACCACTGCCCGAAGAAGAAAAGAGATCGGTATCCGTAAAGTACTGGGTGCCTCTGTACAACAGATTGTAAGATTATTAAGCAAGGAATTCATTTTACTTGTTTTCATCGCTTTTCTTATTGCTTGCCCAATTGCCTGGTGGGCCATGAGTAACTGGCTGGAAAAATTTGCATTTAGAATCGATCTGACCGCCCTCCCCTTTATCGCTACCGGGTTAGTTGCCTTGCTGACCGCATTAATTACTGTCAGTTGGAAAACCTTTAATGCAACCACTACGAACCCTGTGAATGTATTGAAGGAGGAATAAAAAGATCGTCATAAAGTGGTCACTCAGGTAATGAGGATATTAGACTTAATTTCTTGAATTCTCTGAAGGCTATTCCTTAATAACTCATGTGAAGTATGAATAGAACTCCCCTTTACTACCAATTCATAATCGAATGTTTGTGCTGAACCCAGTAAGAATTTCGCTCCATTCGAAGTGTGAAATTCTACAGGCAGATTACCGTTCTCAAATACAATTAGTTCAGCACTTTGCGACTGGACGTCTCCTGTCAGACCTCCTTCGTATAGAAAAATAAATAAGATATCATGATCTGCAGGCGTATGGTAAGTCCAGGACTGGCCTGCGTCCAGATTAACTTCCAGATAATTGAGGTTGTAAGGTGACGAAATCTTACTTTCTAACCCATTGTACTTTCCCAGTAACAAATGATAGGCTCCCTGCTTTGCTATTTCCCCGCTTTTCAGAAATGTACTCCGGGGCTCTTGTCTTTGCAGAGACGGAGGTAAGGCTATCCACAGCTGAAAACCTTTGGCGTAGCTATCATCACGTATTTGTCCCTTGTGCCACACCCCATTACCCGCTTCCAGGTATTCAACATCTCTTACGCCCAGACTCACCTTGTTTCCCGTACTTTCCTGTATATCGGTACTTCCCTCTACATAGTAGGTGAACGTGGCAATTCCTGAGTGCGGATGCCATCCGAAGCCTGCATGTTTGGGTGGTTGACCATTTATGTAATCTAGAAAGACAAAAGGTTTCGTAAGCTTACCTTGCAGGTGAGGATTGATGATCCTGGTGATGAGGCCATGATTTTGTCCACTGGTTCTGTATATTACTTTTCTTGACATGATAAATCTGTTTAAATAAGAATTTTAGAATGAGTCAACTGAATCGCCTTTGAAAAAGCAGTTGCCTTCCTTCGATGTTCCGCTCTCAGAGTAGGTTCGGAGATTTCTCCATCAGCAAAATTCTGATAAAATGAAGGCAGTGTAAAACTCTCCACGATCGTGGCTCCCATGAAAGGAAAAGAAGACTTTGCCGTTCGGAGTACGGTGGCTCCTCCTCTACCTCCAGGTGAGGTGGCCATTAGAAACATAGGTTTCTTGTTCCAGAATTCCATCTTTACCCTTGATAGCCAGTCAATGATATTCTTAAATACCGCAGTATAAGAGCCATTATGTTCCGCCAGCGATATGACGAAACCGTCCGCCTCTTCAAAAATTTCACTGAGTTCATATACCAATGAAGGGATGCCCTTTTCTGACTCGTAATCGACACCATAGATGGGCAACTCGAAATCGTTCAGGTCTATGTGAACTACATCCACATCCCCTACCATATTGGAAGTGTATTGTACCAACTTCTTGTTAATAGATTCTTTACTATTACTTCCCGCTAATGCTACTATTCTTTTCATGATCTAATTTTTTACAATAATGTTATCAAATGCATATCTACCACTGCCATTTATTAAGGTTGATAGAGCCAGGCCGATGATTAAAATAGAATATTCAAATCCCTCCCCTTTCTGATTTCCAAACCAATTCATAAAAAATCCATATTGCAGCTGAGAGGTAATGATGATTCCCACGAATAAGCCAATAAATGCGGTGGCCCAAAATCGACTGAAAAAACCCAGGATAAGAGCAATCGAGCCAAAAAACTCAATCATTATAATGGCGAAGGCTACGACTGTCGGCAGTCCCATTTGCTGACTAAAAAAATCCATGGTACCTGTGAACCCAAATCCACCGAACCAACCGAGCATCTTTTGAGCTCCATGTGGGAATAATACCAGCCCCAGGGCTAATCGGGCAATGCTGAACCCCAGGTTCTCCTGGGTTGTCAAAAGTGGTCTAATTAGTTTTTTCATGATTTTAAATTATTTAGATAGGTAATGTTTATTCTATTATTGCTTAAAACACGGTTCGATAGTAGACACCTATCGAGCGGGTGCCGAGCATCTCCGGGCCGTAGTGGTCCAGATTAAGTCCTAATCCGAGTTGATGTCTCTTAAATGAGATACCTGCCCGTATCTGTTGAAAACTTCTGGCGTGGGTCGTAAACTTATCCCACACATTAAGGAACTGACCGTTTAGCCAGAAGGACAGGGTCTCCCTGATGGGTATACTAAATTGAAATTGGGCAAAAGTTTCCGCATAGGTCTCGTTCCTTTGCTGATAATGACCCAAGGTGGGAATAAGAGCCACCAGAAGTCTTTCATTTTTGAATACATATCTGACCGATATTCTTTGGGAAAATCCCGAAATACTATTGTAGTAAATGGAAGGACCTAAAGAGAAGCTCGGGCTAAAATTCCAAAACAAGGTAGGCTGAATACCCACTTCGCTAAAATCCCGATTTTCTTCGGTTCGATAATTTTCCAGAAAACCCAGCGTAGCTAGATTCAGTGTCTTTGCATCATTTATATGCTGACTGGAATACAGGTTGAACGTAGTCTTGTCCAGACTTCTGAATAATTCAACCTGGGTGAATTGACCCTGGACATTGATTGCAACACCAAAGATCAGTAGAGCTAGAATAAGTATTTTGTTTCTCATGTCTCAAATATCAGAGGGGGAGACATGAAAAAAAATAAACTAGTTTAAGTTTAGGAGGTTTTCTTGATTTTCAACTTAATCATACTAATGAATTCGGGTGTAACACCAATATAGGCAGCCAGGTCTTTTTGCTTTATTCGGCGTACTATGTGAGGATACCTTTCCATGAATCTGATGTATCTCTCTTCGGCCGTCATTGAAATATTGAGATTAGACCTGCGAATATAGCTCATAAGCGATCTTTGATATAAGATCCTGTAGAATCGCTCAAACTTGGGAATCTCCTGGAAAAGTAGATCGTACTTGGTTCGGGGCATAGCTAGTAGCTCCGTGTCCTCCAACGCCTCGACAAAGAAATGTGAGGGTTCACCGGAAATAAAACTGGCCATGTCCGTGGTCCAGTAATCTTCGATCCCAAACATAGAGATATGTTGCTTCCCCTCCTCATCTATTGAATAGGTCTTCAGACATCCCTTCGTGATGAAATACTCGTATCTGGCCACATCTCCAGCCTGCAAGAGAAAGTCTCTCTTCTTGATGTTGACTTCCTTAAGTAGCGATATATACTTCTGCTTCTCCAGATCCGTCAGATCGATAAATCGAGAGACATTTTTGATAATGAGGTTGTGAGATTCCTTAAATTCCATCTTCTTCAGAATGTTAATTGACGAGCTTGACAGTTTCTTGTAACCAGAAAAAAGGATTCTGATGAACTGGAGCAAAGTATTGGCTTAAACATCTATTTAGTCTAATTGTCCACTAACTTAATGAGAAAAGGGTCAATTTTCAGCAAAGCTTCAAAAAGCTCGGTCCTTCATAGGAAAAAAGGAGATTGTCAACCTCAGAAAGCAATTCCTTTCGCAGTGCCCCCCTTAGTAGATCTTTCTATCACCCCTCCAGTATAGAAGGGATACTCTTCAAATGGAAGAAGTTGCCTTGTATATTCGGAAACCGTAAATCTTAGAAAAATTTCGAGCAACATTCGGCTTTCTGGTGTAAACCTAGAATTATTTCTAAAGCAGGTAGAATCGGCATCAAGAGATAGGACCTAAAACCGCCAAACCAAATACAATTCACCCAGCTCTGCGGCACTCAAGGCTATCATCCAGTACTTTGCAACTACACTATCTACACTTCTATAGATTTTCAAATCTCTATATTTCTATAGAGGTCCTGACCCTATCTATCCGGTATATTTAATCTGACTAACCACATATCATGGAAGCCACATCAAGATCACAAAAGAACCAGGTATTGATGCCGATAAGGAAGCAACCCTTTCGCGTCACCAATAAGATTGCTCTGTCCTTCAATGAAGAAATCAGGGTCATTCCGCATGAGGACATTCTGTTTCTCGAAGGAGAAGGTAACTATACACGTATATATTACAACGAAGAATCCTGTCATTCATGCAATACCCTTAAACACTTTGTTGGTCGACTTCCCAATTACTTCGTTCGAGTACATCGAAAGTACCTGGTCAATCTGCATTATGTAGAGAAAATTTTAAAAAGGGATGGTTTTACCATCCTGATTCAGGACCATCACATTCCCATAGCCAGACGAAGTCAGTCAGAGTTTCTAAAATATTTCGAATACTAAGAGGTACATGCGCAATACCCAGGCAAAATTATATGCACAGCTGGAAAAGCTAGAGGATGTGATTGATTCATTAGACTTCCATGACCTAAATCATAAACTAAACCAGATCCTCGAAAGGAATACTCTATTACAATCAAGATCTTTAAAGCGCATGCAATGGTTGTCTTCAGAAGATTCGGGGATGGAGCAATATTTAACATTCCTTGTAGAGCATCTACAGGCGAATTTTGCAATACACTTAATGACAAAAGTCAGGTACGGATCCCTGGCAATCAGTCACCAGAGATTGTTTTGGATAAAATCTTTGCTAGCAGATATACTTGACAGTATTATAGAGGATCATAGTGTAAACAGTATTTCTATCGAGCTAATCGTACTGAATAATAAAATGTACATTATCTTTAAAGATAACGGCATGAGGCCAGGTGACAATATGCCAGAAGAGATTGAAATTTCAATCACTTCTTTGCTAAAAACCTTAGGAGGGCATATGGAGGCAATCATTAGAAGGCACTATCACCATGAACATAGAGTAAGCATACCAATACCATAATATGTCCAAATCCATTGAGATCCTGATATGTGATGATCATCAACTAATGGTTGATGGTATTCGATTGATGTTGGATGGAGAATTAGATCTCAATTATGCAGGACAGGCCCTGAATGGACAGGAAGTCCTTGATTTTCTGAAACAAAATAAGGTCGATATCATTTTAATGGACATTAATATGCCCGTCCTAAATGGCGTTGAAACGACCAAGATCCTGGTCAAGGAACATCCTCACATTCATGTCATCGGTATCTCCATGATCAATGATCTGCAGATGATTCGCCTTATGGCAAAGTCTGGTGCAAAAGGGTATCTATTGAAAAATTCTCCGCGTGAGGAGGTCATTCAGGCGATTCGACAGGTGGCTAGTGGACAACAATATTTTGATCAAAAAATATTCTTGCAAGACGGCTCCGTAAATAAATCGCAAAATTCAGTTTTTCCCAAATTAACGAATAGAGAAAAACAGGTGCTGGAATTAATACTTCGTGAATACACGAGCCAGGAAATTGCCGAGAAGCTATTTATTGGCGTAGGCACTGTGGATACACACCGAAGGAATCTGATCAGTAAGTTGGGTGTCAAAAACACAGCCGGATTGGTGAGGTTAGCGGTTGAATATAAACTGGTGTGATGCAAATAAAATGGCAAACCGGATTTATCATTGGTCTTCTGATTAGCTTTTACTTTGGAGGCCTGTCGCAGAATATCGATAGTCTCGAACATCTATTTAGTAACGCCGAAAAGGATGACAGAGTAGAAATTGGTCATCAGCTAATCGAACACTTACTGGCGAGCGATCGATTAAAAGCGAAGCAGTACCATGAGTTAACATTTGAGGTGGCGAGGATAAGCCAACATTATCTGACACGGGCTAAAGCCTACTTCTATGCAAATTATTTCATAAGGAATGAAGAAGAAATAGACTATGAAAAAGGTATGTCCTATTTGCATACCGCTCAATCAATTATTGAAAAAGAAAAACAAAGTCAATTTGATAAAGAAGACATAAAGCTTCTCCTGGGGATCTTAAATAGTAAGGGAGCCATATATTACAATACCGGAAAACTGGAAGAAGCAGTCCCCTTATATATCCAGGCGCTCGAGTATGCCGAACAAATCGATCATACTGCAAGAATCGCTTCGATCAATTATAACATGGGACTGATTCATTATGTACAGGATAACTACCCCGAGGCCATTAGGAAGTTGGAATGGACTTATGAATACGCCAAAGATCATGACATTGGAAATATTCAGGCTGGATGTCTCAGTATGCTAGGATCCACATTGAAACATCTGGATTCCCTCAATAAGGCGAGATATTACATTTCAGAAGCTATTCAGCTAGCCACGAAAGAAAACTATGAGCAAATGCTTCATGAATCGTTGATCGGAATGGGTCTGGTGATGGAAGACCTTGGCCATTTGGATTCTGCCATTCACTATTTGAGACTTTCTCTTGCTGAGGTAGAACCGGGTGAAAATCCTCTCCTGGAAGCACAACAATTCCTGAATCTTGCTCGGATACACAATAAACTTGGCGAAGTAGATAATGCCCGAACCTACTTTAGAAAATTTCGTGAAGTAAATGATGCCCTCAATCGTACCGAACTAGAATATCAGTACCATGCGGATATGGCTGCATTGCATGCCTTAGAAAATAACTATCAAAAAGCTTATGAACTCATGAGCCATGGCTATTATGCTCTTGATTCCTTTTCCTCGGAAGAGAACAAGAAAATAGTAATGGACCTGGAGCGTCAATACGAGACGTTACAAAAGGAAAAACTAATTGCCGAGCAATCTGCCCAACTTGAGCGAACTACGCAACAACGAAATCGCTGGATAACCTTAGGTCTCAGCCTACTTCTGATATCGATGCTCGGATATGTTGTCTTCCAACAAAGAGATCAAAAAAAGCACCTCGAGATTCAGATCAGAGACAATCAGATCATGCAACTGCAGCAGGACAATAAAATCCTGGGGCTTTCATCCATTATTGAAGGGCAGGAAGCTGAGCGTATCAGAATTGCAAAGGATCTGCATGATGGATTAGGTAGTATACTTTCCTCGGTCAAAGCACACTACGGGAAAGTCAAAGACCAAATAAAAGTGATCAAAGAAGAACATCTTTTTGATCGCGCAGATGCTATGATTGACGAAGCCGTCGATGAAGTGAGGCGTATTTCACAAAATATGATGCCACCTGTTCTTATGACTTCGGGACTAGTTGAGGCCGTAAGAAGCTATCTAGAAAATGAGGCCTTTTCACATCAACTGGAGCTCTCAATAGATATTCGCAATATTGCGGAAGACATAGATGAAAACAAGGCGCTATTTATCTATAGAATCATCCAGGAACTCACAAACAATGTCATAAAACATGCAGATGCCAAAGAAATACAGCTGCAGATGCTGGGTCTGGAGGAACAAGTTCAGATCATCTATGAAGATGATGGTAAAGGCTTTGATTACCATCCAAATTCTTCGACCGGGGTAGGCCTTCGCTCCATACGATCAAGAGTCGATTATCTGGAGGGCGAACTGGATGTTATTACAAATCCGGGCGAAGGTGCCACCTTTGAAATCACTATACCTATCCAGGAAGGGAAAATCTGAGGGCGTCAACACTCAGATATATTACTTGCAAATACAGGTGAGAATACCACTCAATAGCTACAACATACCGCTCAGTAGGTGGGTAATAATTCATTAGCGGAAAGTTTGAATATTGCAGTAGTCATTTAATTCAAAGGAAGGTAACAATAAAATACTCCTAAGAATTTCGAATATGACGCAATGGATATTAATTATTACGATCTACCTGCCCCACTTTCTCTTGGCGCAGCATGCAGACATTGAAGGTGATACGAAAATCACCGGAAGATTGGACATCCTTACCCCAACAAAAACAAATGTATTTATTGGCCTGAATGCAGGTGTCTCAAATGAAGGAATACGAAATACTTTACTTGGCAGCCACGCAGGAAATTTGAACCAAAATGGATCGCATAACTCATTCTTTGGTTTTGAAGTAGGAAGAAACAGTAGCGGAAGCTTCAATTCACTTTTTGGCTATGAAGCCGGCTACTATACAGAAGGTAGTAGAAATTCAATGTTCGGCGCAGGTGCCGGATATGAAAACAGGGAAGGGGCAAGAAATTCATTTTTTGGTTATGAAGCCGGATATTATAATGTTGCTGGTCAGGATAATTCATTTTTCGGTTATTTAGCGGGTATAAGAAACACGAGTGGCAGCCTCAATACATTCGTTGGATATAGTTCAGGTGACAATAATGGCGCAGGTACAAATAATACATTTATTGGAGCTCAATCCAATAAAGAATTTGGAGTAGATTCCTTGGATCGTGCAATAGCCATCGGTTACAATGCAAGAGTTGGCTGCCACAATTGTGCTGTCATTGGGGGTACAGATATAGATGCGGTAAATGTAGGAATAGGTACGAGCAGCCCGGAAGAACGTCTCAGCATAGAAGGTGAAAGGACGGCCTTCATTAAAATGAAGGCTTTGGACCATGACTCTGAAATATTGTTTGGAGCCAATTTCTTTGGTGCGCAACTGAAAACGATCTCTAATCATGATATCGATTTTTTCACCCACGATACCAAACGCATGACTTTAACGCATAGTGGAGAACTAGGAATTGGCATAGACGATGCCGATGGCAAACTGCATGTTGTTGGTTCCTCCGCTGATAATACATTGCTGCGATTGACAGATGCCGGTCATATCAATGGTGGTTTTACCCTCACGGGTACAGCAACTGGCATTCCCGGATTGAAGCACTTTCGCATTATGAACCGAGAGGATGGTGATTTACAGTTCGGTACCAATGCTAAATTCAAAGCCAAACTTACTACCGAGAGCTTTGAACCTGAAGCCACCAACGACATTGACTTGGGCACATCCGATCGCCGCTGGAAAACATTATTTGTTTCCAATGGCGTCAACAACTCCTCGGACCTCCGACTGAAAACAGATATACAACCTTTGAAATACGGTCTTGCAACTTTGCAAAATCTAAACCCGGTGAGTTACCGATGGATATCTAACACGTCCGAAGAAAAGCTGGGACTAATTGCTCAGGAAGTGTTGAAAGTAATACCTGAAGTGGTCAATCAACCATCCGACCCTGATTTAATGATGGGTTTGGACTATACTGAGCTGATCCCGGTACTAATAAAAGCTATTCTGGAACTGAAAGAAGAAGTGGATTCTTTAAAAAACACAGACTAACATGAACCCTTACAACAAAATTCAACAACAAGTCTGTTACATCACTTTGGCAATCGGTTTATTCATTAATTCAAGCCTGGCCCAACATGCCGATATAGAGGGAGATACGCGCATTATTGGAAAATTAAACATCACTAATGCGATAGGTGATTCCAGCATTTTTATCGGTGTTGGTGCCGGGTCTCAAAATCAACATAACGCCATCACTTCAGATGGTGTATTTAATACTTTTCTGGGAACGTACGCTGGAAAATCCAACACGATCGGAAGTAGAAATACATTCATGGGATACGAATCAGGCCTTTTAAATGGCCTCGGAAGTAGAAACACGTTTATCGGCTACCTAGCCGGTAGAGATAATGAGGAAGGATCAAATAATTCCTTCTTTGGGTCTCGTGCTGGCATGGACAATGGCGAAGGATCCGGAAATTCATTTTTTGGAAAATCCGCAGGCGAATCGAATACATTCGAAGATGATAATACATTTATGGGATATTTGGCTGGAAAAAATAGCAGAGGCTCTCAAAACTCATACTTTGGATCCAGGGCAGGAAGTGAAAATACAGGCTATGATAATGCGTTCTTTGGATATGCTAGTGGCATGCACAATGAAGCATCGTATAACTCCTTTTTTGGATCCGAGGCAGGTAGAAATACAACCTTGGGCGAGGCTAATTCCTTTTTCGGAACAGAAACCGGTTGGTCCAACACCACTGGTGAATTGAATTCCTTTTTTGGCGCGTTCTCTGGTTATCAAAACAGTACGGGTGATGGCAATAGTTTTTTCGGCTATTCTTCGGGAGATAGTAACCAATCTGGTTTCCAAAATACCTATCTGGGATCCTATACCGGAAGAAATATTGAAAGCAACTCACGATCTACATTTATTGGTGCTCGCTCCGGCAACTATGATACTGCCGATTCTCTAGACAGATCTATCGCCATTGGTTACGACGCAAAAGTCAATTGTCACCAATGTGCTGTTATCGGCGGTACCGGCTCTAATTCGGTTCGCCTGGGGATTGGTGTTATTACCCCATCTACATCACTCCATGTAAAAGGCAATACCGACTACGATCTACTTAGACTAAACTATGAACAGCATAGTAATGGAGGATTCATATTTAGCTCAAAGGGATCAAGTGGTGACGAGCTAAAGGAATTAGTAGTGAATAATAAAGAAAATGGAAGATTAATATTGAGTACCAATGATAAAGGAATTGTCTATTTGAGTCCGGATGAAAGAGTGGGTATAGGTAATGATAGCCCGGCAACCAAGTTGCACATAACTGAAAATGGGGAAACAACGGCCAGAATCAGTAATACAACCACCGATGCGGTAAACATTGACTTAATTAGAAATGAAAACAATGGAACAAATCGGGACTGGCGAATCACCAACAATACTTCTGGTGTTTTTCAAATTGGGTATCATGGAAGCGACTTAAGTAATAATGCCCCGAGTATGGTGCTAGGACTTTCACCCAGTAGATTCTCACCAGAATCAAATGGATCGGTTGAACTAGGCACGGAGAGTAACCGCTGGGAAACATTATATGTCACCAATGGTGTAAACAATTCCTCTGACCGTCGACTAAAAAAGAACATACAGGTAATCCCTTATGGATTATCTGCTTTGATAAATCTAAACCCCGTAACCTACCAATGGATCTCCGGAAGTCAAGAGGAAAAACTGGGACTAATTGCTCAAGAAGTTCTGAAAGTAATACCCGAAGTAGTCAGTCACTCCCCTGATACCGAGATAATGATGGGATTGGACTATAGCGAACTGATCCCAGTGTTAATCAAGGCTATTCAGGAATTGAATGACAAA
The DNA here is from genome assembly GCA_030432855.1 of Bacteroidia bacterium. Lineage (GTDB taxonomy): Bacteria > Bacteroidota > Bacteroidia > Chitinophagales > Saprospiraceae > JABDMH01. Next base: position 1,234 of record JAUILM010000033.1, on the reverse strand, counting down.
GTTGATCAATTAGAATATCAAATCCAGTACCGGGAATAAACAGCAATAACATACACTGTAATATTTGATGTGTATGCACACCTGGCATTTATCTCTCAAGAACACCAAATTAAATCATCATAAAACTACATCGAAAATGAAAAAAATAGTCTACGCATTCTTTCTATTACTAACTGCCGCACCTGCCTATTCCCAAGCTGACCTGGAGATTGAAGGGAAAGCCAAAATCTCCGAAATGGAAAAAGACAATAATGCAGATAGTGTGGTCGTGCGATTAGAAAATGGAGTTTTGGCTGTCCGTGATGTGTCATCGCTCCTGGAAAATCAGAACTTATCTTTATCCAATGATACGATCTATCTATCAGACGGTGGCTTCATTAAACTCCCCCCAGAAGATGATGGATCCACAACAAATGAGTTGCAGACAATTTCCAGATCAGGACTCGATGTAACCCTCTCTGATGGTGGAGGCACTTTCCAGGATTCTGTCAATGTATATACGGCAGGCAACGGAATTAATATTACGGATAATGTCATCAGTGTGCCTTCCAGTCCCTGGTACCTGGGTCAGGATACGCTGGGAGGTATTGTATTTTTCATCTATCGGGGGAGTGATGGGTTGGATCATGGTTTGATCGTTGACACTATGGAAACATTACTTTCCTGGGCAGCGTCCACAGAAACAGTGGGTGCCGGCCGCACCTGGGATGGAGCCTTTAATACCGAGCGGATGGACGACGGTACTGGTGGTAGTCCAGCCAAGAGCTATATCGATACACGCAGCCTGGCCAATCCAGGAGATTGGTACTTACCTTCCATTGATGAACTGATGATCCTATTCGTAAATCAACTACCAGTCAATCAAGGCTTATTTTCAGGCGGGCACACGATGATGAATACAAATGGGACCTACTGGTCCAGTACTGAATTTAATAGCGGAAGTAATGCCTGGAATATGAGCTTCACCAGCGGTACCAAGACAAGTGGTACTTCCAAGACCGTCGCACGCGGTATCCGAGCTATCCGTGCCTTTTAGTGAAGCCATTAAGAGTTCCTGGTAATCACTGGAACTTTAGACTACTTCAATTCTCAACTCAGTTATTAAAAAACTAGTATGAAACCAATAACCTTATTTTTTCTATTGAATTTATCTCTCAGTACTCTAGCCCAGGAAAAACAATTGGAAATTGAGGGTGCCATAAAAATCGGAGATCTGGATGAAGAATCACCCGAT
>JAUILM010000811.1 GCA_030432855.1 Bacteroidia bacterium | reverse complement strand
CCACTTATTCAGATTTTTCCTTACCGACTTTTTTAACCATTTAATAGTGCTCCCATCATACTTTTGCTTCCAGATGTGAATGTTTTCCGGATAGCGAAGACTGGCCGGATCAATATGATTGATACCAATACTGAAAAACGGTTCCCCCTGAGGAGTGAGTAACCACCATCGACCATCCTTCTCCATCACCTTAAAGTATCCAGACCCTGACTCCCGGTAGGTTGGCAAATCAGGAAAAAGCGACGGCATAAGTGCTGTCGGACAAGACATAAGGGTGGAATAAAGAAAGGATCTCCGGTTCAATATCTTTGATTTAAGCTGCAGCCAATAAAAGCAAATCAAAGATAAGATTTAGAATCTCTTAGCCTGTACGTTACCATGCTGACCACATCGCAAACAGACCTACCGTTATACACCTGGCTTACATCATTTTAAACGTCCGGGATAGAAAACAACCTGAATCAGATTGTACTCTAGTTGATTGAATTCGAATGATAATCCATCGATTGCAAATTTGGCAAAGGGATACCATCGCAAATTAGTACGTAAGATGAGTGCTTCAGTTGTCTTCCCGGGTACAATGTCCCATCCAAAGGTAAATCCGGGTTGAAGTGAGGTCTCAAAATTAATCTCTTGAAACACTCCATCAATTTCCTCCTGATATTTAACACGATCCAGGGCCATGTTTATCCCCACGAAAGGTGCAAACCCAGAGTAGTCCAACAGAAACTTACTTACTTCAAGGGCTATTGATGTCTTATTTATCTTCTGCTTTACGTCATAGCCTACATTCCTGTATCTGGGATTTCGATAGGAGATAGCTGCCATTAAATTCTTCTTTTGAAAATGGTAGCCTGCAGAAATATCTACATATACCTCAGAAGTGACCTTCTCCTGTAGAAATGGAAGTCGTAATTCATTATAAGTTGAATTATTGAGTGAATACGAATTGGAAGGTCCCGCTCCCAGGAATAAGTTTCCCGATTTTCGGGTGTCGAAGCTTAATGGAGAAATTGTTGGATAGCCATTCCGGGTATCATTGATCTCAGGGCTGGCGGATTCACTAGACTCAAAAGCATAGAGGATGCCGAGTTGTATACTGTATGAAGGAGTACTGATACTCACTTTTGGCCCCCTACTAACGGGATATTGCCACTCGTTCGCAGTGAAATAATTGAGCCCGAGACGAAGTCCCAGATTCCTAGTCTGATATATCAAACCTACGTCCAGGTTGAGCATAAAATCCTTGGACAGCTTTGGCCCTTCCACCTGGGCTCTTTTCTGCTGGTATTCCAATGCCCCCCAGCTTAAGCCAGCATAAGGTGATATGGCACCCTGTCTCAGAACCCATGGATAGTATCTAAATCCAGTAGCTACCGAATGTGAAAGATGGAAGGATTCCCCCTCGCTTATCGTGGCCATATTTGGAACGAGGGGTATCGTCACATAAAACTCTCCGTGTCCCCAAAAGTGAAATCCACCCCATGTGAGATACTGACCCATAGACCGGGGGAAAGCCTTAGCCTCCACTGCATCTCCCACTAAGGTCTTGCCGGTGAAGGATGGAAAATAACTGCCTCCATACTCAAAATACGTTCGTGCAAAATTCAGCCGTTGCTTTAACCGGGTTGCAGATTGATCCTGTGCATGCAGTGGTAATAACCACATAATAAATGAAACCATCATCCAAAGTCTAATCATTGTTACTTTCTTTTGAAAGCCAATGTAGCAGCACATGATGATGAGATCAATCGTATAAGCGTATGATATCCTGGTTTATACCCAATATCATACAAAAGTATGAGGAACAGACCTTCTTATTTGCTTAGCAGTGAGGTAAGCTCATGGCGGGTGTTAACCCCACATTTCCTGTAGATATTACCCGCGTGCGTTTTTACAGTCGGAAGTGAAATGTAGAGCTGCTCAGCTATCCTTCTATACGTATCCCCTTTGACAAGCAGACTGGCGATCTCCTGTTCTCGATCAGTGAGTCCATAGTTTTGAAAGTGCTGATCCTGCACTTCAATGCCATGCCTAATAATTGACAGACGCTGAAGATCATCGTAAATCTTGTTTAATGCCAACAGGATGAATGCCAAAGGTACCAGGAAGCCTATTTGCAATTTCTGGTACTGCGCTTCAAATCCAAATTGCAAAATCAGATAAACGGGAATGAGCAAAAGAAATGCAAAAGCAAAAATTCGTTCCGTCTTCTCAAGATGTGCAAATTGCCTTTTCGCCTTAGTCAGTCGTACCAAAAGCATAGAGCCTGCGATGGAAACTACCAAGAAGCCAACCACTACAAGCTGAACCACTACCAGGTTACCAAGCATTTCACCAGCAAGGGTTGTGACGGCCAAAATAATGGCAAATCCAAGATGTGCTCTTTTAATACTATCAGGGATCGAATGCAATCGTTCTTTCCAGACATTAAACAACGTTGTGACAGATACCAGAATCATGCACAGCAGCACAAGAACATGAGGCTCTGAATGATCTTCCGGGTCCGCAAGTATAGGTGATAGAGAAAGGACAAGAATCAAGAGTAGTAATGAAAGGGTAAATGCAATGGTTTCCTTCCGTTCGATATTTCTACTGTAGCAGACTAGCTCAAGAAAAATGGCAATCACCAATAATGTATACGCGATGGCCAGTAATATGAGTTCCAGCACCATCATACTGCCACTATCATGTTTATGAGGATTTCGCAAATCATAATTATCACTGGATCATCGAATTTAAGTGCTGCCTTCCTTGCCAATGTCCGTCACAGAACGGAAATATGAGGGTAGCAAATGGATTTTTCATTCATCGAAGTATACCAGGTACCAAAGGTATTTATATACCGCATGAATGAAAAATCCAGATACGATCACTTTGTACGATCACTCAATAATCTGCTCCAGCGTATACCTTAGATATCATGAGTGCCATGACTAGTGTCACTAACAGTAGCTGAATAGCTATATGATCTTTATGCACCAGATGAGCAACGATAGCAGTGAACAG
>JAUILM010000810.1 GCA_030432855.1 Bacteroidia bacterium | reverse complement strand
CTTAAAGCACTACGACTTGTACCTGGCTTTGAAGATGCCAAGATGTTTCGCCCCGGGTATGCTATCGAATACGATTTTTTCCCACCTACACAGCTTAAAATCAGTCTGGAAACCAAGTTGGTTAAGAACTTGTTTTTTGCGGGTCAGATCAATGGCACGACAGGCTATGAGGAAGCAGCCAGCCAGGGATTGATGGCAGGTATCAATGCACATCAGGCGATACATGAAGCAGAGCCATTTGTACTCAAGCGATCAGAAGCTTACATCGGGGTACTGATTGATGACCTTGTCAACAAGGGCACCAATGAACCTTACAGAATGTTTACGTCAAGAGCTGAATATCGCATCTTATTGCGACAGGACAATGCTGACATCCGGTTGACTCCCAGAGTGTCTGATTTGGGCATGGAAGGTCTGGATCAACGGTTGGATCGGGTTCGACAGAAAAAAACTGATGCAGAAGAGATCACCCGTATTTTTGAAAAATATAGTGTCGCTCCGGAAGATCTAAATGGATATCTGGAAGGTATCGAGTCTGCTCCTTTAAAGCAAAAGGTGAAGCTACATAGCGTGCTGGTAAGACCGCATATTGGCATTAATGCATTGCGAGAGGTACTTCCTGAAGTAGATCAGGCGCTAAGCAAGTTCGACCCCGAAGTCGTTGAGTTGGCCGAGATCAATATGAAGTATGCCGGGTATATAGAAAAGGAGCAGGAAATGGTGGATAAAATGAATCGGCTCGAAGCGGTCAAATTGCATGACGGGTTTGACTATCATTCGCTCCCTTCCTTGTCTGCAGAAGCTCGCGAAAAACTGACAAAAATCAAACCTGGTACCATCGGGCAGGCAAGTCGTATAAGTGGTGTCTCACCATCCGACGTTTCTGTCCTATTGGTGCACGTGGGTCGGTAGTTGGACTTTGCATGGTTTACTCGATTGCCGCCAGGTTTTGACCGATCTGAGACAAAGCCTGAATCACCGCAAAGCTGGGCTCACGGATGGTGCGCAGTACTTCTTCCGCTTTCTTCAATTCAGATACCACTTCGGGATAGTCTACAACTCCTTCAGCATATTGGATACGATACAAAGCTTGTGCATGATTCAACATGCAAAATCCTTTTGATTCGATCTGCCAGTCATACATATTTTCCAGAGCTTCGCCTTTCCCAAACAAATCCAAAGCTGATTGATAGAAACGTATAGAAGCAGGTAAATCGCCCACCTCAAAGGTGGCATCTGCCCGTTCTTTTTCCAGAATAGCTTTGTCAATGAGAGCATGGGCCAGACTGGATTTATTTCGGTCACTAGGCTGCTCACGAAAGGCTACATCCATTTCCTTGATGATACGGTCGCTGGTGTCCATTGCCAGGAAATGCTGTATACTATCCATGAAGTTGTAACCACAATCCTCTTTTGCACCCTCATGATATGTATTGTTTTGTCCGATGTAGGACGCAAAGTCTACAGGACACTTCAATAATTGCCAGAAGGATAGTATGGGATAATGATTGATAACGAATAAATCGGGAGGTGTCAAAAAATAGTCGACATCAAACTTCTTGTTAAACTTGTCAGGTGTCCGCAACGTGTTGCTGGCCCAGGTGACATCCATCAGGTAATATTCATCCTTTATCCTGACAACATTCCAGGCATGATCAGGCTTTGAGAAATCCGTTTGCACCAGATTGCTGTATCCTGAGACCGTGTAGGCTTGGATACCTGCATGAGTACATAGCTCTTTGAACAGTTGAGCATACCCCCAGCAAACTGCCCGTTTTCGTTCTAAGATATCACGGCTACTCTGGTTGATGCGACGATTACCATTTTTATACGCTTCATGGTCATAATCGAGATAATTGATGACAAAGCTGTAGAGTGATCTGACCCGACTCAATTCCGAATCAATATTCTTTGTTAGATCCGTAGCAATTTGCTCCAAATCCAAAGTTTTGGGTTTGTATCGTTTAGCTCTTGCATCTATTTTTTGGTATGGGTCGTCCTGACTGAAACTATCCGTTACAGTAAGGAGCATTATTGCTATCATCAGCAATAATACCTTAGGGTATAGTTTGACATTCAAAACAACCATGGCAACTCTGTAAAATTAAACTTCAAATTGGCGAGAAAGATTATTGGACGCTTAATATTTTCGATCTTCCTACCTTTTTAAAGGACTTGCAGCCTTTTGAAGGTTCCGATCGTCGCGGAGTTTTTATGTTAGTTGATAGGTTTTTATGGTATATTAACATAGGTATCAGATAAGTCAATTTGAGCTTTACCTTTCCATATAGTAGTATTGAAGAATCCGCCTGGACCATCATTGATTATCCTCCCGGACCATTACTAAGTCCCTTTATACATCGTATCTATTTTCTGGAAAGCCTGACCAAACCGTCGGAGCATCCAGAGTTGTGGATTCCCTCGGGCACTGTTGAATTGGTAATTGATCTGGAAGCCCCTTTCCAGCAGGCTGTAGTAGGAAAAGCACTAGAGACACGGCCACAGGCTTTTGTCACAGGTTTATTTGAAAAGTGTTTGTGTCTAAAACCGACTGGGAACATCAGACAAATAGGTGTGGTCTTTAAAGTTGGTGCATTTTCCAGGTTTTCAGATTACCCTTATTCTAAGATCAAAGGTCGGATTATTCCCGTCAGTGAGGTTTTTGGAAAAAGTGCTGTTGCCTTGTTATCTGCAGTGGGAAGTGGTCTGTCAACCTCGGTAATGATAGAGGAAGTACATTCATTTCTCTGTAGCCTTTTAAAACCTCAACCGCTCGCTGATAATCCGTTTATTGATCATTGCCTGAAGGCAATTGATGATCAGAAGGGTTATCTGGCTATCTCCAACCTACTGGATGGCAGGCAAATTTCACCGCGTCATTTCCGTAGAGTATTTAAAAGATACACGGGTATCAGTCCCAAAAAGTACACGCGATTAATTCGCCTACTGCATATGGTAAAGAAAGCCCGCGATAAAGAAGTGAGGCTCAGCACCCTGGCTGATGACCATGGATTCTA
>JAUILM010000809.1 GCA_030432855.1 Bacteroidia bacterium | reverse complement strand
TTCACCACCATCATTGCTATAGAAAATGTCAGAATGTAAATCTCCTGCCGGCAATCTAGGGTTACTTAATACACTAAAGAGAAGCTCATTTTCATTATCAGGATTTACAATAATTCGATAAATAGCCGCAATAGAATCTGTATTTATAGTTGCTGCCAGTTGAGTCCAGGTTTCTCCCTTATCTGTACTCTTCCAAAGTCCACTACCCAATATATTTCTGGCCGTTCCAAATCCTTCACCAGTACCTATATATAGCACATTTGGATTTGCCTTGCTTCCTGCTATAGTAGCAGTGGCCAGATTGGGTAATTCCTGCGTTAAATTTTCCCAGGTGTTTCCGCCATCAGCAGTTTTCCATACGCCTCCTCCTGCACTTCCAGCGAAGACTGTTTGATAATTGGGATCTGAAGGGTCCACCCAAATACCCCTGGTGCGTCCGCCTACATTGGCAGGCCCGCGCTCTACCCATGGTAGCTGGACCGCTCTTTGCTTTCGCTTATCGATGGCCGATTTAGCTGATTTGAAAGCATTATGTTGATATCCTACCGGATAGTCCGGACCAGAGGCGCCTGCTTTCGTACGAATCGCCTGGTGATAGGCCATAAATTTTTCGGGGCCACTCATCTTTCGCCAGTCTTCCATCTCCGGACCTCTCTTTATAAGAGGAACATTTCGGGTCTGGTCTTGACCCTGTTCGGCAGGGGTGCAACACCAGATAATAGTACAGCAGAAAACTAAAAAGTAAAGTAGTTTACTCATCGGGATATATAGGCTTTTTCTTTCTTCTCTACAATATTGTAGATGATCCGTGTGGCATCCATATTGGGTTGGTAAACTCCGGGTTCCGTTTGCATCAATACTTCTGTATCATTTAACCAACTCACGGTAGCTTTGGGGATCTCATTTTCGTAAATGATCTGTCCGTTTTCAATGTCAAAAACGAAAAAATAGATCGTTGGTTTAAGCTGATTAGGATTTGCCCTTACTGGCTTGGTCACCAGTGCGTGAGACCTGGAGTTATTCATCTCGATCTCATATTCAGTTGTGAATTTTTCTTTGGCAGTCTCTTCGACGGTAGGCACGGCAGAAGCCTGAGTGACTTGTTGGTTTCCCTGATTACAGGAAAATAGTACCATCGAGACCAGGATGTACATGCATCTCATTTTAGTAGAGGTAGTTGAAGATTCGCAAAATAGAAATTAAAATCTCCCAACCTCTAATGTCGAATTATTGAGTTATAGTGTCTGCTGAGGATTCTTTTGAGAATTTATTAACGCTTATTGTCCTTTGTTTTACAATCAGTATCGTTGAGGGGCAATAGGATAGGGTTCATCAAATTTCTCTTTCTAATAAAAACTTTGTAAACTTGACAAAATTAGTCAGGTCAGAATATGTCATTTCTGGGAGAGTACATAAGAGAAAGAAGAGAGGCCAGGCATTTGCTACTCCGTCAGGTAGCGCATGCTCTGGACATGGATGCCACAATGCTCAGCAAGATCGAACGCGGTGTTCGAGCACTCAAGGAGGATAAGCTGCCCCTTCTTGCTGAGATATTAGATCTTGATCTGAAGACGCTTCGTACTCGTTGGATTGCCGACAAGGTGTACTTGCTGATAGAGCATGAGGAGAATCCACTGGATGTCTTGAGAGTGGCTGAATCTCAGTTACCCTATCAACTAAATCCCCCAAAATAACTAGTCTTGAAATGAAAGAAGCCGGGACCATTTTACAGGAGGTATTTGGATATACCGATTTTCGTCTTAATCAGGAGGCAATCATCCAGTCAACCATGCGTGGAAAAGATACACTGGTGATCATGCCTACGGGCGGTGGCAAGTCTCTTTGCTATCAGGTCCCTGCTCTGATGTGTGAAGGTCTTACATTGGTGATCTCACCGCTTCTTGCATTAATGGCTGATCAAGTGACTGCATTACGGTCAAATAACATTGAAGCGGCCTTCGTAAATAGTTCTCAGACGGCAAGCGAAAAGAGAGAAGTGTTTCAACAGATCGAAAAGGGTACGCTCCGGCTCCTTTATATTTCTCCGGAAAAGGCATTGGCACCAGCATTTCTCAAATATATTCAAACCAAAAAAGTGGCTAGAGTCGCTATTGATGAAGCACATTGTGTTTCGATTTGGGGAAATGACTTTCGACCTGAGTATGCTCGATTAAGGAATCTGGTTGCGCTATTACCAGATACCCCGGTCATGGCGTTGACAGCCACTGCTGATAAAGCTACGCAGCGAGATATTATGAAACAGCTCCGGCTGAGAGATCCACAGTTGTTTCTTTCCAGTTTCGAGCGGAAGAATATCACGGTAAAAGTCCTGCCAGGTCAAAATCGATTACAGCAGATACATACCTTTCTCAAGAGTCACCGAAAGGAACCAGGAATCATTTATTGCCTGAGCCGAAAAAGTACCGAAAAACTTGCGGGTCAGCTTCAGGAGAGAGGATACAACGCGGCCTTTTTTCATGCTGAAATGACCAACGGACGTAAAAAGCACGTGCAGACTAGTTTTCAAAAAGATGAGATCCAGATTGTTTGTGCCACTATTGCCTTCGGCATGGGCATAGATAAGCCGAATATTCGGTGGGTCATCCACTATAACCTACCAAAGAACATAGAAAGCTATTATCAGGAAATCGGCAGATCAGGTAGGGATGGATCGTCCGCGGAGGCCCTTCTGTTTTATAGTTTTTATGATGTCAACATCTTCAAAAAGTTTATTGATGAAAGTGAGTCGCCGCTGGAATTTCGTCAGGTCCAGCATTCAAAACTTCAGCGTATCTGGGAGTTTACTCAGGCCACAAGTTGTCGTACCAATTTTATCTTAAACTACTTTGGTGAGTATAGGACCACGCCTTGTGGTCATTGTGACCTCTGCCTCAATCCTCCATCAGGATTTGATGGGACCCTCTATGCCAAACATGCTATTCAGGTGTGTCATGAGTCAAAGCAGCAGGTGGGTATTCAATTGATGACCGATATTCTTCGAGCCTCAGGTAGACGCGA